>JACQGZ010000001.1 GCA_016199305.1 Armatimonadota bacterium
CTACAAGCAGTTCAGCATGTGCATCAACTGCATGCTCTGCTACGCCGCTTGCCCGGTATATGGTCTGGAGCCGCACTTTCTCGGCCCCGCGGCGATAGCGCTGGCACAGCGGTACAACTTGGATTCCCGCGACCAGGGTCGCCGGCAGCGGCAGCAGGTCCTTGACACCGAGGAGGGCATCTGGGACTGCACCCTGGTCGGCGAATGCACGACGGTCTGTCCGGCCCAGGTCGATCCCGCGGGAGCGATCCAGCAGGCCAAACTGGCCACCGCGCTCGACCGGATGAAGGGCGTGCTGCTGCCGTGGGGGAAGCGATGAGCCCATACCGCCGACCGATGCCGGCGACCTGGTGGCTACGCAACCGCGCCTATTTCCTCTTCATGGTGCGGGAGCTGACGAGCGTCCCCATCGCGATCTATCTCGTGCTGCTGTTGCTGCTGCTGCGGAACCTGGCGGCCGGGCGGGAGGCCTATGAGGCCTCCCTGCGGTTCCTGACCACGCCGGGCATGCTGGCCGTGCAGTTCGTCGCCCTGGCGGCCGCATGCTTCCACGCGATCACCTGGTTCACCGTGACGCCCAAGGTGCTGGTGGTGCGCCTCGGAGAGCAGCGCGTGCCGGCGGCGGTCGTCGTGGGCGCGAACGTCGCGGCGTGGTTCGCCGTCTCCGTGATGATCGTCTGGATCGTGGCGCGGGGCTGATGGCCAGAACCCGGGAACCGTTCTGGTGGTTGCTCTTTGCGGCGGGAGGCACGGTGGCGGCCTTCCTCGTACCCGTCCACATCCTGCTCACGGGGATCGCGGTGCCGGCAGGCTGGATCGGCGACGCCTTCGCGTATGAGCGGATCCTCCCGCTGGTCACACACCCGCTCAGCCGCCTCTATCTGTTCGTCCTGATTACGCTACCGCTCTTCCACTGGGCCCACCGGTTCCGCTTCACGCTGGCCGATCTGGGACTGCACGGGGCGCGACGTCTGGTCGCCGTCCTCTGTTACGGCAGCGCCTTCCTCGGAGCGATCCTCGCGGCCGTCGTCCTCGTCTCGCTCTAGAGGCACGACCCTCAACTTCCCTCCTGGACCTCGCATCAGGGAGAGCGCGGGGATGGTTCCGACGACGATGCTAGACGCCTTGCTCGAAGGCCACCAGGCTCCGCCTGCGGATGGAAAGCATGCCGATCGGCAGAAGAGTCATCAGCCCGGCAATGGCGATCGCCCCGGGCGCGCCGATAGCACTCCCTAAGGCCCCCGCCAGCAGACTGTTCGCCGGCCCGCTGCCCAGCAGGGCCAACGAGTAGAGACTCATCACCCGTCCCCGCAGCGCGTCCGGCACCAGTTCCTGAATCGTCGCATTCGCCGTCGCCAGGAAACCGATGATGGACCCGCCGACAACGAGGAGGATCGCCGCGGCCAGCGGCAGCGACCGGGAAGCGGCAAAGGCCAGGAGCGATCCTCCGGTGAGGACGCCCAGCCCCAGGAGCCTCCGGCCGGCGCGGCCCGACCGGGCGCTGGCCGCCACCAGCAGGGCCCCGGTCGTCGCGCCCACCCCCACCGCGCCAAACAGGTAGCCGTTCTGCGCGGGGCCGCCGTGGAAGACCTCGGTGGTCATCACCGGCATCAGCACGAGGTAGCTGAACCCAAAGGTCCCGATCAACGCCACCAGCAGCAGGACGGTGCGGACGACGGGATGGGTCCAGACGTAGGTCAGACCCTCCCGCAGGTCCGCCCACATGGTGGTGGCCGGCCGCCCCTCCTGATCCCGGACTAGGGAGAGAACGGCCAGCGGGTAGAGGATGGCGGCGAAGGAGAGCGTGTTAAAGAGAAAGGCCAGTTCCGGCCCGGCCGCCGCGTAGAGGAGCCCGCCGATCGGCGGCCCGACGATGCGCGAGGCGTTGAAGACCAGCGAGTTGAGCGCGATGGCATTGGTGAGGTCCTCGCGGTCGACCAGGTCGGGCACCAGCGACTGCCGCGCCGGCGCGTCCACGGCCATGACCAGGCCGCTGGCAAAGGCGAGGGCGTTGATGTGGCCGACGCGCACGAGATCGAGCCAGGTGAGCACCGTGAGCACCGCGGCCTGGGCCGCAAAGAGGCTCTGCGTCACCAGCAGCAGCCGGCGGCGGTCCACCCGGTCGACGATGACGCCGCCCAATAGCGCGAAGAGGGTGCTCGGCAATGTGAAGAAGAACATCGGCAGGGCCGTCTGCAGGGGCGACCGCGTCAGTTCCCACACCAGATAGGTCTGCGCGGTCTGCTGCACCCAGGTGCCGACCAGCGAGATCAGCGCCCCGGTCCAGTAGAGGCGGAAGTTGCGGTGCCGGAAGGCGCTGAAGGTGCGGCTCTGGGCGAGCCCGGCGATCAGGCGTCACCCTTCCCCGGCCGCCATTCGGTCTCGCCGGCCCCGGCCCGGTGGTTGACCGTCCGCGCGAGGACGAAGAGCAGATCCGCCAGGCGGTTGAGGTAGCGCAGGATCTCGAGGTTCAGCGCCTCGGCCCGGGCCAGTGAGACGATGCGCCGCTCGGCGCGCCGGCTCACCGTGCGGGCCAGGTGCAGGAGCGCGCCCGCGAGGCTGCCTCCCGGCAGGATGAAGGCGCGCAGCGGCGGCAGGGCGGCGTCGAAGCGGTCGATCCAGGCCTCCAGCGCCTCCACCTGCTGCGCGGTCACCTGCGGGACATTCGCCGCTCCCCCCGGCGCCGCGATCTCCGCCCCGAGGGCGAAGAGGTCATGCTGGATGCGCTCCAGCGCCTCGTCCACGTCCGCGGGGGCGGCCTCCCCGGCCGGCCGGCTCGTTTCGGAGCGCTCGTTCGCCAGAAGCGCCCGGGCGGCGCCGATGGCAGAGTTCAGTTCATCGAGACACCCGTAGGCTTCGACACGCGCGTCATCCTTCGGCACCCGCCGCCCTCCGATGAGCCCGGTCTCCCCCTTATCGCCGGTGCGCGTGTAGATGCGCGTCATCGGCCGACGCTCAGCCGTTCGACGAGGACGTCGGGCAGTCCCTCACGGACCATCTTCTCCTGCGTCCGCTCGACCGGGTAGGCCAGGCGGATCAGCGTGACCACCGCCTCCTCGGCGTCCAGCACGGCGTAGGCCGCGCGCGCATCCCCGTCCCGCGGCTGCCCCACGCTCCCGACGTTGATCAGGTAGCGGGCGGATGGCTCCAGGTGCACCGGTTCCTCCGCGGGGAAGAGCTGCGTCTCCACCGCGCCGCCGTTGGTCGCGAAGATGCCGGGGACGTGGGAGTGGCCGATGAAACAGAGGGCGAAGGGACGGTGGCGGAAATTCTCTTCCGCGGTGGCGCCGTCCAGGACATACTCCTCGATCGGATCGCGGGGGCTGCCGTGCACCGCCAGGAAGGGGGTCGCCCCCTCGTGGGACCACTCCGTCGGCAGCGCCGAGATGAACGCGGTCACCGGCGGGCGCAGCGCCTGCTGCGTCCAGCGGATCGCCTCCTGCGCGAAGGCGTTGAAGAAGGTGATGTCGAGCCGGCCGACGGCCGCCCAGTCATGGTTGCCGGCGACGCTGCGCCCCTCCACCAGCGGGCGGAGGAGGTCGACGCACTCATTGGGATTGGGACCGTAGCCGACAAAATCCCCCAGGCAGACGACGCGATCGCATTCGCGCCGCCGGAGGTCGTCCAGCACCACCTCCAGCGCCTCCAGGTTGGCGTGCACGTCGGAGAGGATGGCGAGGCGCATCAGGAGGCGGCGATGATGCGCGGCGCGAGGATCCTTACCCGGCCTGGAGCCGGGAGGGGCGCGGCACCGCCTGATCGCGGAGAGTCCAGGCGTACAGAAACAGGAAGAGGGCGACAAAAGCGAAGAGCAGGTTTCCCAACAGCGTCCCGATGGCGCCCTGCCCGCGCTCGACCAGCCCGAGGAGGAGGTGCGCTGTCGTCGCCGCGAGCAGCCCGCGCCCCAGCCAGCCGCGCGGCGCGGCCCACCCCACGAAGGCGGTCGTGGCGATGTGAGCCAGGATCGGAAAGAGGCGCAAGAAGATCGCCAGCACGACGCTCCACCACGTACTCAGGGGAAGGCGGCTCACCTCCAGGGCGTAGCCGATGACCTGCTGGGCGCCGAAGAACCCGAACCCCGCGCCGGCGGCGGCGCCGTAGATGAACCAGTCGCGCGGCGGCGCCTCGGTCATCGCCCCCACGATGAGGACCGGCGCGAACTTGAACGCCTCCGCCACCAGCGCCCAGACGAACAGGTTGAGCGCCAGCCAGGCGCCGGCCTGGGGCAGACCGACGCTGAAAGCCAACGGATCCCAGCCAGTCCGATTCACCCACTGCGCGATAGGAAAGGCAAAGGCCCCAATCGCTACCATCACCCACAAGGTCGGCTGCCGGAAGTGGGTGCGGGCCAGAGGCGTGAGTCCGATCACGATGAAGGCCGCGGCGATGAGCACAGCCGACATGCGCAAGAAGATCATGGGCGCTCCCAGTCAGGAAAAGACTCCGTTCATTGTAGCGGAGGCGTTCGCGAAGGGTCAATTTTTGCGCAGAAAACCCAACTAGGCCGGTTTCGGCGGCGCCGGTGGCGTCGCGAAGTCGCCGACCTGGGGCGCTTCGAGCCGTGCAAAGTCCGCGTAGGCCACGGTCATCGTCTCCCGGTGGGTCCCCGCCCGGAAGACGATCTTGGGATCGGCCGCCAGCGCGCGATCCACGTGCACCGGCACGCCGTAGAGCGAGCCGAAGGGCGGCATCGCGC
>JACQGZ010000341.1 GCA_016199305.1 Armatimonadota bacterium
ACCTCGCCCCGGTTCACGCTCAGCGTGACTCCCTTGAGGATCACCTTGTCCTCGACCTGCACGTGCAGGTCGAGGATTTCCAGGTCGGCCATCCGCTGCCCCAATTCTTCACCTTTTCACTCAACAATCTACTTTCATTCTATGGGGGTAGGCGGGTGGCGTCAATCTGCCGGGCCGCCGGGACGAGTGCGGTCGCGCTAACTGGCGGTGGGACGAGTGCGGTCGCGCTAACTGGCCGCGGGGGCCTGTGTGACCTCATCCTCCAGCGCCCGCCGGACGGCCTGGGGGAGAAACGCGGCTCGGGCGGCCGCGCGGATGAGGGTGGTGATCTCTTCGGCGGAGAGTCCCAACGTGCCCTGGACCGAGGCCAGTTCGCGGGTGATGTCGGTGTCCAGCAGCACGGGATCGTCGCTGTTGACCGTTACAGGGACCCCCGCAGCCAGCAGCGCTCGGAGGGGGTGCTCGGCTACGGAAGGTGCCAGGCCGAGGCGGATATTGCTGGAGGGGCAGATCTCCAGGGTTACCCTGTGATCCCGGAGATAGGTCAGGAGTTCGGGATCCTCGACGGCGCGGATGCCGTGGCCGATGCGCTGCGCGCCCAACTGATGGATGGCGATCCAGATGCTCGTCGGCCCCGTGAACTCGCCTGCGTGCACGGTAATCCCCAGGCCGGCCTGGCGGGCGCGCTCCACCGCGCGCATGAACATGGCCGGCGGGTAGTTGGCCTCGTCGCCGGCCAGGTCGATTCCCACCACCCGCAGGTCGCGACACGCCGCGGCCTCGCCAACGATCGCCTCTGCCTCCTCCGGCCCCCGCTCGCGCACCAGCGTCACCAAGAACCCGCTGCGGATTCCGTTGCGCCGCTCGGCGTCCTCCGCGGCCCGCGCCATCGCCTCGAGCATCCCCCGCACGCCCAAGGCAGCAAACCCGCGGCGGCCTCCCACGCGTACCTCTACGTAGCGCACGTTCTGCGCCGCGGCGGCGGTGAGGAGGTCGCCCGTGATCCTTGTGATGTTCTCCGCAGTGTAAACCTCATCGGGGATCCGCCCGGCCCGCCCCGCGTATCTCAGGCGTCGCAGACGGTCGTAGCCGGTGAAGGCGCCGGGGTCCGCGATCAGGTGGGGCTCACTGTAGGCCCGCCGGTCCGGATGGTCGTACTCGGCCAGGCGGCGTAACCGCAGGGAGGTCTCGAGGTGCAGGTGCAGTTCGACCTTGGGGATCAAGCGCAGGGAGACCATTGCCGACATTATACACGCCGCTCCCCGCGCCATGCGGCGGCCGTCCGCGGCCGGGGCGGCCACGGGCTTCCCATTGGAGCGCGTGCCGATATAATGGATAGGTATTTTCCGGGACCTTCCGGAGTCATTAACTATCTCGTGGGGATATCATGACGGCATCAAAGCGCAGCGGGGCGGTCCGGTCCGCGGCACGCATCACCGAGGCGGACGCGGCCTCATCCCTCGAGTGGTACCGGCTGATGGTGCTGGCGCGCCGCTTCGAGGAGGAGGCCGAGCGCGCCTTTCGCCGCGGCAAGATCGGCGGCTACCTCCACGTCTATACCGGGCAGGAGGCGGTGGCCGCGGGGTTCCTGGCGGCGCTCCGTCCCGACGACATCTTCTTCACCGCCTACCGCGACCACGTGCACGCGATCTTCCGGGGCACACCGCCCCAGGCCGTGATGGCCGAACTCTACGGCAAGGCCACCGGCATCGCCAAAGGGAAGGGCGGGTCGATGCATCTCTTCGACGTGGGCCGCGGCTTCTACGGCGGCTACGGCATCGTCGGCGCCCACATCCCCCTGGCCACCGGCGCGGCCTACGCCCTGCGTTACCCGGGCGGCGACCGGGTGCTGCTCTGCTTCCTCGGCGACGGGGCGATGCAGTCGGGCTCCTTCCATGAGCCGGTGAACCTGGCCGCGCTGTGGGGGCGCGAGGGGCTGTGCCCCATCGTCTACATCGTCGAGAACAACAGATACGCCATGGGCACCTCGGTGGACCGCTCTACCCTGGTCACCAACCTGGCCTCCCACTTCGACGCCTACGGCATCGAGAATGAGCAGGTGGACGGCCAGGACTTCTTCACGGTGAAGGCGGCGGCGGACCGGATCGTCGCGCAGGTCCGGCAGACGGGGCGCCCTTACGCGGTGGAGGCGATCACCTACCGCTTTGCCGCCCACGGCGCGGCGGACCTCTTCCAGCCCTACCGGACGAAGGAGGAGGTCGAGGCGGCCAGGCAGCGGGACCCGATCCAGATTTTGGAACGCCACCTGCGCGTGGCCGGCGTGCTCGACGACGCGCGGGTGGGGGCGATCCGCGCGGAGGCGGACGCGGCGGTGGCGGCGGCCCTCCAGTTCGCAGAGACCAGCCCCGAGCCCCCTCCCGACGAACTCGAGCGGGACGTGTACGGCGGGGACTGAGCATGGGCCAGGTCCTCACCTATCGCGACGCCCTCCGCACCACCCTGATGGAGGAGATGGACCGGGACCGCGCGGTCGTGCTCCTCGGGGAAGACATCGGCGTCTACCAGGGCACCTTTCGGGTCACCGCCGACTTCCTGCAGCGCTACGGCCCCGCGCGGGTCATCGACACGCCGATCTCCGAGCTGGGGTTCATCGGCGCGGCCATCGGCATGGCCATGCTGGGGCTGCGCCCGGTGGTCGAGGTGATGACCTGGAACTTCGCCTTCCTGGCTGCCGACCAGCTTCTCAACAACGCCGCCAAGGTGCGCTACTTCTCAGGGGGCCAGGTGGACGTCCCCCTGGTGGTCCGCGGCCCTAACGGGGCC
>JACQGZ010000342.1 GCA_016199305.1 Armatimonadota bacterium
GAGGCCGCCCGTTGGGCGCGGCGCGCGGAGATAAGGATCTCACCGTGCGGGATGCGCGCGGCCACGGTCACGCCCACGGCGCGGGCGGCCCCTCCCGCTCCGAGCAGGAGAACGCGGCGGCCTCCGTCGGCAGGCTGCCTGATCTCCAGGTCTGTCTCCAGCACCTGATGGGCGGCCAGACCGTCCGTGTTGGCCCCGATGAGCGCGCCTTCAGGCGTGCGGAGGATGGTGTTCACCGCCCCGGCGGCGGCCGCGTCCGAGTCCAACGTGTCCAGAAAGGCCGCGGCCCGCTCCTTGTAGGGCACCGTGACGTTCAGCCCGAGGAGCGCGGGGAGCGTCCGGCAGGCGGCGAGGAACGCTTCGAGATGCTCCGGGGCGACGTCGAAGGGCACATACACCGCCGGCAGCGCGAGAGCGGCGAAGGCCGCGTTCCACATGGCCGGGCTGCGCGAGTAGGTTGAGGGATGGTCGCCTACCACGCCGGCCACATAGGGCGCGGCGACGGACGGCAGGCGGTTCGCGAGGTAGGGCCGGAGAGCCTCGAGCGGATCGCCGGGGGGACTCACGCGTGGACCGGCTGGCGCTCCAGGGCCGCTTCCATGATGGCCCGCGTGCTGCTGGTCCCGATCCGGGCTGCGCCGGCCTCCAGCAGGCGGAGGGTCTCCTCCAGCGTCTTGATCCCGCCGGAGGCCTTGACCCCCACGGTGAGCGGCAGAGCGTCCCGGAGGAGGCGCACGTCTTCCACCGTCGCACCCCGCAGGCCGTACCCCGTGGAGGTTTTCACGAAGTGCGCGCCGGCCGCCGCCGCCAGGCGCGCCGCCCGCACCTTCTGCTCGTCATCGAGATAGCCGGTCTCGATGATCACCTTGACCAGTCCGCCCCGGGCCGCGGCGACCGCCGCCTCCACCTCGCGCGCGACGACGCGTTCGCGTCCCTCCCGCATCGCCCCGATGTTGATGACGACATCGAACTCCACCGCCCCCGCCGCCCGCATCTCGCGGATCTGCGCCGCCTTCATGCGGACCGTCTCCCCGCCGTGCGGAAAGCCGATCACCGTGCCGATATGCACGGGCGCGCCCTCGAGCAGGCGCACCGCCAGCCGGAGGTAGGAGGGCTTGACGATGATCGTCCGCACCCCCAGCTCGCGCACCATCCGGCAGCCGCGGAAGACCTCCTGCTCCGTGTGCACCGGGCTGAGGACCGAATGGTCGAGGACCCGCGCCAGACGGCGGGGGCTCCATACGGAGGGCGCGCGCGCCGGGTGCGTCATCGACCTTTCACGGACGGGGCGCAGCCGGTTCGCCGGGGATCTGCAGGCGCGTCGTCCCCTCTGCCACGACCCGGCCCGTCGCGTAGTAGATCGTCACCTTGCTGGCCAGGAGGAGCCGCGCGCCCTGCCGGAACCGCACCCCTCCGGTCAGCATGACCGTCTTGGCGGCCACGTCAAGGGCGGCGGCGTCGGCCGTGGCGCTGATCGCGCCGTAGCGGGCCGCTACCTGCCCCGACAGGCGCGCCCGCTGCAGGTCCACCTGCCCGGTCAACCGTTGGCCGGTGATCGTCCCCTGCGCCGTCTGCAGCCGCACCGGTCCGGCCATGGTCACCTCCCCGGTGCGCCGGTGGTAGTCCAGGCGGCTCCCCGTGGCGACGATGTCGGGCGGCGCCGTCAGGCGCACGCCGGCGGCGGCGGTCAGACGCTCCTCGGTGAGCAACAGCAGGATCTCCTCCGCCGCGAGGGTGCCGCGGCGCATCGCCAGCGAGGCCGCTCCCCGCGCCTCCGCCTCCGTCACGCGCGTCCGGATGTAGCGCACCGTGATCGTCTCCCCCTCCAGCGTCCCCTCGGGGGTGCGTACGACGGCGGCGGTGAGGGTCGCCGTGCGCCGGCGCGTATCCAGGACCAGCCGGCGCCCGGTGGCGACGGTGACACTGTCGGTCAGCCGGACGGCGCCCTCGGCCACGGCGATGCCGGTGGAGGCGTCGGCGCTCAGGGTGGAGGCGGTGATCGTCAGGACCGCTCCCCAGGCGGGAGCGGCGAGGAGCGCGGCCAGGAGCACCCCGGCCGCCCGGAGCAGCGGGACCAGGCGCCGGGGTATCTTGTCCATCACTCCCGATCGATCTGCGCGCGCTGCAGGCGGCCGCTGAAGTCCACGTAGACGGCCTTCCACTCGCTGAAGACATCGAGCACCTGCACCCCGCCCTCGCGGTGGCCGTTGCCGGTGAACTTCGTGCCGCCGAAGGGGAGGTGCACCTCTGCCCCGATCGTTCCGTGGTTGACGTAGACGATCCCGGTGTCGATCTCTTCCACGGCCCGCATCGCCGCGTTGATGTCCCGGGTGAAGATCGAGGCGGAGAGCCCGTAGCGGGTGTTGTTGAGGACCGTCAGGGCGTCCTCGAAGGAGTCGGCCTCGATCAGGTCGGTGACCGGCCCGAAGATCTCCTCCTGCGCGATGCGCATCTGTGGGGCGACGCGGTCGAAGATCGTCGGCGCATAGAAGGCCCCGCGCGCCAGGTCGCCGTCCCGCACCCGCTGCCCACCGACCAGGAGACGCGCGCCCTCCCGCGTGCCGACCTCGACGTAGCCGTGCACGCGCTCCAGTTGCGACTCCGAGACCACCGGTCCGACCTCGGTGGCCGGCAGCAGCCCGTCGCCCAGGCGCAACCGCTCCGCGCGGGCCACCAGGCGGTCGGTCAGGTCTTTCGCCGTGTCTCGGTGGACGATGATGCGGCTGCAGGCGGTGCAGCGCTGGCCGGAGGTGCCGAAGGCGCTCCAGATCAGCGCGTCGGTGGCGAGGCCGAGGTCGGCATCCGGCATGACGATGGCGGCGTTCTTGCCGCCCATCTCCAGGGAGATGCGCTTGCCGCCCCGCGCGCACTTCTCCGCCAGGCGCAGCCCCGTCTCGGTCGAGCCGGTGAAGGAGATCAGACGCACCTGCGGGTGCTCCACCAGGGCGTCGCCCGCCGCCCCGCCGGGTCCGGTGACGATGTTGAGCACGCCGGCGGGCAGCCCGGCCTCTGCGAAGATCTCCACGAAGCGCAGCCCCAGCAGCGGCGTGTAGGAGGCGGGTTTGAAGACGACGGTGTTGCCGCAGACCAAGGCCGGAAGAATCTTCCAGGAGGGAATGGCCATGGGGAAGTTCCAGGGGGTGATGACCCCCACGATGCCCAGCGGCGCGCGCACGCAGTAGGCGGCTTTGTGCGGCATCTCACTGGGCGCGGTGTAGCCGTGCAGCCGGCGCCCCTCCCCGGCGATGAAGTAGGCCATGTCGATGGCCTCCTGCACGTCGCCGCGGGTCTCGGCCAGGACCTTGCCCATCTCCTGGGTCATCAGCCGGGCCAGCTCCTCCTTGCGCTGGACCAGCCGCTCGGCGACGCGGAAGAGGATCTCGGCCCGCCGGGGGGCGGGGGTCCGGCGCCACGCGTCGTAGGCCCGGGCCGCAGCGGAGACGGCCGCATCGACATCCTCGGCGCCGGATTTCGGCACCAGGCCGAGCACCTCGCCGGTGGCCGGGTTGCGCACCTCCATCACCGCGCCGGAGCGGGCCGGGACCCACGCGCCGGCGATGTAGTTCTTGAAGGTCGCCGCCTCCACTATCGTGTGGGGACCGGGACGCGTTCGGCCAGCCGCTCCGCCACCTGCCGGAAGGCGCGACCCGCTGGAGTGTCGGGGGCGGAGGCGACGATGGGGACGCCGGCATCTGACCCTTCCCGGATGGCCGGATCGAGCGGGATCTCCCCCAGCAGAGGCACCCCCAGCAGTTCCGCCAGGCGGAGCCCCCCGCCGCGGCCGAAGATGTAGACCGGATCGGCGCCGGGGGCCGGGCGGAAGCCGGACATGTTTTCGACGATGCCGATGACCTCCATGTTGACCTTCTCCGCCATCTTCGCGGCCCGCTGCGCCACCTTCACCGCGGCCACCTGCGGGGTGGTCACGATCACCATGTGGCTTTGGGGCAGGGTCTGGGCCAGGGTGATCGAGACGTCACCGGTCCCCGGCGGGAGATCGATCAGCAGGTACTCCAGGTCGTCGCCCCAGTGCACCTCGCCGATGAAGGTGGTGAGGGTCTTGTGCAACATCGGGCCCCTCCAGACCACCGCCTCGCCTTCATCGGGAAGGAGAAATCCGATCGACATCACGCGGATGCCGTCCTGCTCCAGCGGGATGATCATCTGGTCGATCAGGGTGGGCTGCCCGCTGAGACCCATCATGCGCGGGATGGAGAAGCCGTAGACGTCGGCGTCCATGATGCCGACACGGCGACCCTCCCGGCGCAGCGCCGCGGCCAGGTTGACCGTCACGGTAGATTTCCCCACGCCCCCCTTGCCGCTGGCGACCACGATGACGCGCGTGGCCGACTCCGCCGTGAGGAAGGAGGACCGCCGCTGCGCGCTGACCTCCCCGCCCCGCAGTTTGGTGATCAACGCCTGGCGCTGGTCGGGGGTCATCACGCCCAGGGAGACCCGCACCTCGCGCACCCCCGGCAGGCTGCGGAGCCGTTCCTCGATCGAGGCCACGATGGAGTCCCGCAGCGGGCAGGCGCCGATCGTGAGGAGCGCCTCCACCTGCACCGTCCCGTCCCGGATCTGCACCTCCTTGACCATGTCCAGGTCGACGATGGACTTGTGCAGCTCGGGATCCTGGACGTCCCGGAGGGCCTCCAGCACGCGCACGCGATCGGGCGGGGAAGCACTCACGCCGATGATCCTCCTGATGGGCTGAAATCCGCATTCATACTAGCATACCGTCGCGCGGAGGCCGGACCGGATCGCGGCGGCGCGGGGAGGTTACGGGGCGCTCGGCGCGGCGCGGCGGGCGGCGCACTCCTCGCACTCGCAGAGGTCCCCCCGCAGGTAATTAAAGGGATAGATCCCCGTGCTGTGGCCATCCGACCAGACCGGGCGCAGGGCGTAGGCGCCCACGCGCTCGATCCGCAGGGGACGGATGGTAGAAGGGATGGAGGCCGGGTCGACGTGGCGGCGCGTCGTCCACTCCCCCTTGCAGGCCGCGCAGGGGCAGTGCACCCGCAGCGCGTGCCAGCCGTATCGCGAGTGGTGCCCGTCCGACCACACGATGCGCAGGGCAGGCTCGACGACGCTGCCCACCTCCACCGGCGTCACCATCTTGGGGCTCATGCGCTCCCCCCTGGGCCTGACGCGTCCCCCTGCCGCGACCTGCGGCCGCGCCGGCGGCGACGGCGCCGGCGTCCCGATCGGCCTGCCGCGCCTGCCGGTGGGCCCTCACGCCGCGGCGCGCTGGACCCCTCCTGTGCGGGTAAGGCTGCCGTTGCCGCGGGCTCCGGCTCCAGAGGCTCCGGGACGCCCGGCGAACTCTCGAGGGCCTCGCCCTCCCCGTTTTCCTCGTTCTTCCCGGAGCCGGGCAAGGCGGGGGCAGCGGGGACCGTAGCCGCGAGCGCGCCGGGCTTGCGCGCCACCAGGCGGGGGAGATCGCGCTCGGCCGCATCCTTGACCTTGCCGACCATCCGATCCAGCGCCGTGGTCAGCACCATGCGCACCGTCTCCTCCTCAAGCAACGGGATGCCCGCCTCCACCTCCATCCGCGCGGTCAGCCGCGCCCCCTGCCCGTCGCGCTCGATCACGTACTCCCCCCGCAGCGCCTTGAGCGTGCCGCGCACCTGCCGGAACTCCAGGCGCGCCGGCGGGCGGAGGGTGAGCCGCTGCACGGAGTCCACGGGGAGGCCCGCGAAGTACCCGCGGAATTCCGCGACCACCTGGCCGCCCCCGTGTTCGAGCACGTCCGCGGCCAGCCACAGGTCGGCAAAGCGCGGGTGCCCTTCGACCCGACTCAGCAGTTGGTAGACGCGCTGCTGCGGAGCCCTGATGCTGCGCTGGCGCTCGACCCGGACGAGTTTGTGCGCGGGGGTCACGGGTCTGACGACGCCGCGGCTTCATCCTTCCGGACGGCTTCGAGCAGGTGCAACACCCGATCGTACCGCCCGAAGGAGGGAATCAGGTAGACGCCCTGCGCGCGGGGACGGATCGCCGCCAGGAGCTCGGACGCCAGGCGGAGGCCGAGTTCCCGTCCGGCCTTGGCGTCCCGGAAGGCGGCCCGCAGCGGCGCCGGAATCACCATCCCCGGCACCTCGTTGTGCAGGAACTCCGCGTGCCGCAGTCCGTGCAGGGGCAGGACGCCGACCAACAGCGGGACGGGCAAACGCCCCGTGCGGTCGAGGACCCGGTCGAGGGTCTCCGGCTCGTAGATGGGCATCGTGCAGAGGAAGTCTGCGCCCGCCCGCAGTTTCTGCTCCAGCACCCGGAGTTCCCGGTCCAGGTCGCGCGCCCCCATGTTCAGCGCCGCCCCCACCAGGAACGTGGTGGCCTGCCCCAGGTCGTTGCCGGCCAGGTCGCGTCCCTGGTTGAACTCCTTGATCAGACGAATCAGCCCGGAGGGTGTGACATCCGAGACCGCGGTGGCCGTGGGATAGTCGCCCAACTGCGGCGGATCGCCGCGCAGGACCAGGATGTTGCGGATGGACAGGGCATGCAGCGCCAGCAGATCGGACTGCACGCGCACCAGGTTCCGGTCGCGGGTCGTGAAGTGCAGGATCGTCTCCAGGTGGGCGTCCGTCTGGATGCGCAGGCACATCGCCCAGGGGCTCATGCGCAGCCGCGCCATCGGATTGTCCGGCACATTGATCGCGTCGACGCCTGCCTGGCCGAGGAGCCGGCAGGCCTCCAGTTCCGGCCCCTCCTGCGTCCCGCGCGGCGGCGCGACCTCCACGGTGATGGTGAATCGCCTGCCCAGCCGGGAGGCCAGCGCCGTCGGCGGCGACGGCGGAGGGGCCGCGGGCGCGGGCATCGCCGGCACCGTCACCCGCAGGCGCGGCGGCGGGGGCGCCTCGACCGCGGCGAGGGCCTCGCGCATGGCCGCAATGTGCGCGGGGGTCGTCCCGCAGCAGCCCCCGACGATGGTCACCCCGAGTTCCACCATCCGCCGCGCGTGCTCGGCCATGTAGGCCGGGGTGGAGAAGTAGATGATCCGTCCGTCCACGTAGGAGGGGAAGCCGGCGTTGGGCATGGCCGAGAGCGGCGTGCGGCTGGTCAGGACCATCTGCTCCATCACCTGCAGGATCCCCTGGGAGCCGACGCTGCAGTTGGCGCCGATGACGTTTGCTCCCAGCTCCTCCAGGCGGGCCACGATCTCCGCGGGGGCGTGTCCCAACAGGGTCTTGCCCTCGTGGGTGAAGGTCA
>JACQGZ010000336.1 GCA_016199305.1 Armatimonadota bacterium
GTGGTAGAGCAGCGCACTCGTAATGCGCAGGTCAGGAGTTCGAATCTCCTCGCCGGCTCCAGTTCTAAACCCCGATGGCCCTCGGGACCGGAGCGATCCCGAGGGCCATTGTCGTTCCTGGCGGGTGACGCCGGCGGGCGCCTAGCCCATCGCCGGTTTGTAGGTACGGGCGGCCCAGACGCCGACGGCGCCGTAGACGATGTGGAAGATGTTATCCGCCGCGCGCAGACCGCTGGGCAGCAGGTTGAAGACGGTCGGCAGCAGGAAACCGACGATGCCGACGACGATGAAGACGATGCCGAAGATCTGAGCCCAGGAGGCGGCCTGCGCGTCGGTGCCGCGGAAGCCCGCGTACACCAGGAGCAGGCCGACGGCGAGGTGGATGAGGTCCTCGACGAGATCGGTATTGAACGGGCCGAGGGACTTCAGCACCAGTCCCAGGACGCCTAAGACCAGAAGGATGATACCGCCCCATTGCGCATAGGTCTTTGCCGACATCTGCGTCCATCCCCCCTTCGCATGTCAACGTCGGGGGTTCATTCGCTGCTGCCCTCAGAAGCACCTCCGGTCACACGCGCCCGCGCGTGAGCAGGGTGTAGGCGTCCTCCAGGCGCGGGGGCACCGGGACCGCGCCGGGTGGGGGATCGCCGACCACACGCAGGTGCAGCCGTTCCCCCTCCCGGTCCGCGTGGACGACGTCGCATCCGGCCAGCGCGGGAAGGGTCGGCGCGGTGACGGTGGTCTCGAAGACGCGGCCGCGCGCCCGCGCCCTGATCTCGCCGGGGGAGCCGGCGGCGGCCAGCCGGCCGCGGTGCAGGATGAGCAGTCCGTCGCAGACCGCGGCGGCGTCCTGCGGGGCGTGTGTGGAGAAGATGACGGCGGCGCGGTCGCGCACGCGCTCCAGGAGGCGAAGGATGCGCAGCCGCTCCCGGCCGTCGAGGCCGGTGGTCGGTTCGTCGAGCAAGAGCAGGCGGGGCGCGTGGATCAGGGCCTGGGCGATGCGCAGCTTCTGCTTCATCCCGCCCGAGTACCCCTCGGCGCTGCGGTGGTCCTCCTCCAACCCCAGTGCTTCCAACAGGCGGCGTGGGGCCTCGGGGTCGACGATGCCCCGGAAGCGCAGCGAGAGGGATAGTGTCTCGCCCGCCCGCTGGGCGAAGGGGAAGAAGCCGGTCTCCTGCGGCAGGTAGGAGATCCACGGGAGACGCTCGGGCCGCACCTCCTCTCCATCAATGAAGGCCTGACCTGCCGTCGGCGCGGCGAGCCCGGCCAGGACCCGCAGCAGCGAGGTCTTGCCGGAGCCGTTGCTGCCGAGGATCGCGAGGATGCGGCCCTCGAGCACGGCAGCGACATCGTCGAGCGCCGTCGCGTCGTCGTAGCGCAGGGTCAGCCCGCGCAGCTCCAGCCGCATGCCGGAGCGGTACTTCGTCGAGCGGCGGCGGTGCTCCCACCTGCGCCGCCCTCACCAGGGCAGCCGTCCTCAGAGGAGAATGCTTTCGTATGCCGTCGGTCCGCTTCTGGGAGGCCTTCCGCTTCTGGCTCAAACTCGGCTTCATCAATTTCGGCGGGCCAACCGGGCAGATCGCCATCATGCATCAGGAACTGGTGGAGCGGCGCCGCTGGATCGACGAGGGCCGTTTCCTCCATGCGCTGAACTACTGCATGCTGCTGCCCGGCCCGGAGGCCCAGCAGCTCGCCGTGTACGTGGGCTGGCTGCTGCACCGGACGGCGGGCGGACTGGTGGCCGGGATCCTCTTCGTCCTGCCGGCGGCCCTCCTGATGCTCGTCCTCTCGTGGCTGTACGCCGTTCATGGGAGGGTCGAGTGGGTGGCCGCCGTCTTCGGCGGGCTGCGCGCGGGCGTGATCGCCATCGTCGCCGCGGCCCTCCTGCGGATCGGGGCCCGCGCCCTGCACAGCCCCACGCTGATCGCGATCGCCGCCGCGGCGTTCGGCGCGCTCGCCGTGTTTGACGTGCCCTTTCCCGCGGTCGTGATCGGGGCCGGCGTCGTGGGGGCACTCGGCGGTCGCTGGCATCCGCAGAGCTTCGTGGCGCCACAGTCCATCGAGGGGCCGCCCCGAGTAGGCGTTGCGCCCGCTATCTCGATTGGCGAACGCCGGGACCTCCCGCCCCAGGATCCGCCCACCCTGCGGCGGGCGCTCACCGCCCTGGCAGTGGGCCTCGCCGCTTGGTGGGGGCCGCTGGCGCTCGTGGCCGCGTGGCGCGGCAGCGGAGACGTCCTGACGCAGGAAGCGATCTTCTTCAGCAAGGCGGCGATGGTGACGTTCGGCGGCGCCTACGCGGTCCTGGCCTACGTCGCGCAGGCCGCCGTCGA
>JACQGZ010000337.1 GCA_016199305.1 Armatimonadota bacterium
CGAGCAGGCCGAAAGCGGTGTGCTTCTTCGGCAGCCCCGGCCGACTTACGAACCTTGAAGTCCCGGGGCGTTGCGCCCCCGCCTCACGGCGGGTTTGCCCGTTCGGAAGCCTCTATAGGGGCCTCATGCCCTGCGGCGGTCTTGTCTAGTCGTCGAGAGGGGTAGGGGTCACCGTGATGAGAGGGCGAGGGTCGGGGCGGCCGAACTGCGGGATTACGGCCTCCCGCCCCTCGCCCTCTCATCACTCATGGCCTCGCACGAGCCTAGCGGCGGCGGCCCTATCGAGGAGCCAACTGACGTTCCGGCCGCGCAGGAGGGAGGCGGGGACGGTGTCGGAGGGGGGATGCGCCAGGGCGCGCTCCACGACGCGGGCCTTCTCCCGTCCCGCGGCCAGAACCAGCACCCGGCGGGCGGCGCCGATCAGCGCGGGGGTAAAGGTCACGCGCTTTCGCGGCGACGCGGGCGCCACGGCGGCCTCGACCAGCCGCGCCGAGCGGAGAGCGGGGGCATGGGGGAAGAGCGACGCGGTGTGCCCGTCCCGCCCCACCCCCAGCAGGATGAGATCCAGGCGCGGGGGGATGCCGAGGGTGCGGCGCAGTTCCCGTTCGTAGCGCGCGGCCGCGGCGTCGGGCCCTTCCTCCCCGCGGATGCGATGCACCCGCCGGGGATCGACCGGCACGCGGGAGAGCCAGATCTCCCAGGCCAGGCGGTAGTTGCTGTCGCGGTGGCCGGGCGGCACCGCCCGCTCATCGCTCCAAAAAATCTCGAGGCGGGGGTAGGGGAGCGCGCGGGGACCTGCGGCGCCCAGCAGCCGGTACAGCACCTCAGGGGTCTGCCCGCCCACGAGGGCGAGGGTAAAGCGGCCCCGCCGGGTCACCGCGGCGGCCGCGTCGCGCCTCAGGGTGCGCGCGGCCTCCTCCGTCAGCGCCTCCAATGTGGGAAAGACGCGGACTCGTGGCGCCGGCGAGCGCGTCACGATTGTCCGAGGAGGGCGGCGGCGGTGCGGAGGGCTTCTTCATAGATGCGGTCGCGGCCCAGCACGTCCATCTCGACGGCCAGCAGGGAGGCCTCGTCCTGCGCCTCCAGCGGCAGCGCCTGGCGCGTGGTCGGTCCCGACTCGCCCTCGGCCGTGGCGATGACGGCGCCGGCGTCATCATTGCGCCCGATCGAGAAGGTGGCGTCGCCCTCCCCCCCCGGTCCCGCCCCCGCCACGATCATGGTGGAGAGCAGTGCCCCCGCCGGATGCGGCGCGCGCGACTCGAGGTGGAGGGAGACGGTAACGGCATGGCCCCGCTGGTCGGTCAGCGTCGCGCGCCACGGCCCGCTCCCCGGGGCGAAGGGCTGCGCCACCGTCCAGCGGAGGCGCGCGGCCAGCCACCCGGCGTAGAGCAGCGCCTGCACCCGGGTGGAGGCCGCGTGGGCGACGCGGACGCGCCGGATCCGGTCCAGCGCGTCGCCCTGCGCGGGGTCAAAGAACTGGGCAGTCAGCCCGCGCCACAGTCTCAGACGCCCCCAGGTGAGGTCCCCCAAGGGGGCGTCTTCACCGGTGTCGCGTAAGAGGCCTCGCGCCGGTAGCGCGTCCAAGCCCCGATCCGGGAAGGCTGCGCTGTCGACGATGACGCGGTCGGCCACTTCGCGCAATTCCTGGAAGAAGGGGTCAGACGGGTCCGGCGCCGGCCAGTAGAGGATCACCGGCATGTCCGGGAGGATGAGGTTCCGGACGACGCTGGGGATGCGGTCGCGCTGGTCCGGGGCGGCGCGGACGATGATCTGTTCGCTGCAGATCTGCTTGTGGCTCCGGCGCACAGTGCGGCAGGAGGCGGTCACCTCCGCGGCCAGGGCCGGCTGATCCGGGTCGGTGACGAGCAGAATCGACCGCGCGGGATGGCGCTGGCTGGTCTGCAGGACCACCTCGCCCAGCCGGGCGGCGCCCTCCGGCGTCGCGCCGTAGGCGAGCAGGGTGAGGGTGCGGGCGCGGGTGAGCACCACGCCCTCCGCCCCGGAGCTCTCCGCCGCGGCGCGCCAGAGGTCGGCGAGTTCCCGTTCCACCGCGCCCACGTCGACGCGGCGCGGCGCCGCGATGAGGGGTTGGAGGACGGCGGGGGTGGTCACAGCCGCCGCCAGCGGCGCCCGTCCCCCTCGATCAATGTCTTGGCCGCGTCCGGTCCCCACGTGCCGGCCTCGTAGTTGGGGAAGTCGGAGGGCGGGGCCGCCGCCCAGGCGTCGAGGATCGGCATCATCAAGGCCCAGGCCAGTTCGACCTCGTCGCGGCGGGCGAAGAGCGTGCGGTCTCCCACCATCGCATCGAGGAGCAGACGCTCGTACGCGGTCGGCTCCTCGACGCCGAAGGCGGTGCCGTAGTTGAAGTCCATGTTCACCCCGCGGATGCGCGTGGCCTGTCCCGGTACCTTCGCGGCGAAGCGCAGCGAGATGCCTTCGTCGGGCTGGATGTTCAGGGTGAGGACGTTGGGCTCCATCTCCTCCATGCCGGCCTGGCGGAAGAGCAGCAGCGGCGGGACCTTGAACTGGATGGCGATCTCGGTGACGCGCTTGGGCAGCCGCTTGCCCGTGCGCAGGTAGAAGGGGACCCCCGCCCACCGCCAGTTGTCGATCTCAAAGCGCCCGGCGACGTAGGTGGGGGTGACGGAATGCGGCGCCACCCGCTCCTCCTCGCGGTACCCCGGCACCTGGCGCCCATCCACCGCGCCGTGGGCGTACTGGCCGCGCACGGCGGCGGCGGCCACCTCCTCGGCGGCGTACGGCCGGATCGCGTGCAGGATCTT
Organism: Armatimonadota bacterium; assembly: GCA_016199305.1. Lineage (GTDB taxonomy): Bacteria > Sysuimicrobiota > Sysuimicrobiia > Sysuimicrobiales > Humicultoraceae > JACQGZ01. Next base: position 2,784 of record JACQGZ010000337.1, read on the forward strand.
CACCTTTTCGTCCCGCACGGCGTCGGCCTCGATCGCCGTCGGCGGCTCCATCGCCACCAGGGTGAGGAGCTGGAGGAGGTGGTTCTGCAGCATGTCGCGGGCGACGCCGGCTTCCTCGTAGTAGCCGCCGCGCCCGGCGATGCCGCCGGATTCGGCCACGGTGATCTGCACGTGATCGACGTACTGGCGGGTCCAGATCGGCTCGAAGATGGTGTTGCCGAAGCGGAAGGTCATCAGGTTCTGCACGGTCTCCTTGCCCAGGTAGTGGTCGATCCGGAAGACCTGCGTCTCGTCGAAGACCTCCCCGACTCTCCAGTTCAGCGCGCGGGCGGTCTCCAGGTCGGAGCCGAAGGGCTTCTCGATGATGATCCGCGTCCACCCCTCCGTCCCGCCCACATCGCCGGCCCGGCGGGCCCGGCCGGCGAGCTGCGAGGCGCCCAGCAGGTTGATGATCTCGTGGTAGGCGCTGGGGGGCGTGGCCAGGTAGAAGAGATGGTTCCCGCCCAGCCCCATCCGCCCGTCCAGGTCGGCCAGCACCGCCTGCAGCCGGTCGTAGCCGGCGCGGTCGTGGAATTCGCTTTGTACGTAGTGGATCCGGTCCGCGAACGTCTCCCACACCGCGGCATCGAAGGGGATGTCGGGGCTTTCTTCCACCGACTGGCGCACCTGCTCCCGGAAGGCTTCGTCGGAGAGCGGCCGGCGGGCGAACGAGACCACCGCGAAGGCGGCAGGGAGCAGCCCCTTGCGCGCCAGGTTGTAGAGGTCGGGGATCAACCGCCGGCGGGCCAGGTCGCCGGTGCCGCCGAAGATCACCACGGCGCAGGGCCCCGGATGCCGGCGCAGGCGGAGTCCTTCGCGCAGCCGGTCGCTGAGCAGCGTTTCCATCGTAAATCCTCCCGTCACCCTTCCCGCACGACGTGGCCGCCGAACTGCTGGCGCAGCGCGGCGATCACCCGGGCCGAGAACGAATCCTCCTGCCGGGAGCGGAAGCGCGTCTGCAGCGCGAGCGTGATCACCGGGAGCGGCACCGCCCGCTCGATCGATTCGGCCACCGCCCAGCGCCCTTCGCCGGAATCCTCCACGTAGCCGCGGATCGACTCCAGCGCCGGATCGGCAGCCAGGGCGCGCTGGGCCAGTTCCATCAGCCAGGAGCGCACCACGCTGCCGTGGTTCCACAACTCGGCGATCGCGGGGAGATCCAGCGGGAACCCCGACGCCTGCAGCAGTTCGAACCCTTCGCCGATGGCCTGCAGCATCCCGTACTCGATGGCATTGTGGACCATCTTCGTGTAGTGGCCGGCGCCGTGCGGTCCCACCAGCGCGTACCCCTCCTCCGGAGCGAGCGAGCGGAGGGCCGGTTCCAGCCGGCGGTAGACCGGCTCTTCCCCACCCACCATCAGGCAGAAACCGATCTGCAGCCCCCAGATCCCGCCGCTGACCCCGGCATCCAGAAAGTGGAGGCCGTGGTCGGCCAGGGCGGCGGCGCGGCGCTGCGAGTCGCGGTAGTTGGCGTTGCCGCCGTCGACGACCGTATCGCCCCGGGCCAGCAGCGGCGTCACGTCCGTCAGCATCTGGGTCGTGACCGCGCCCGCGGGGACCATCAGCCAGACGGTGCGCGGCGGGGTCAGCCGTTCGACCAGTTCGGCCAGTGTGTGGACCCCGACGGCGCCGTCCCGCTCGGCCTCCTGCACGGGGCCGGGGCTGCGGTTGAAGGCGACCACGCGATGCCCGCCGCGGACCAGGCGCCGGGTCATGTTCAGCCCCATCCGCCCCAGCCCGACCATCCCGATCTCCATCCGTCCACCTCCTCAAAGGGGACGCGCCCCGCGCGGCCCGACGTATCCTAGTGTAGCCGCCGTCCGCAGCGGCGTGCACCCGGCCGACCTCCCGGGCTCCAACTCCGCACGGTCCCGGGCAGGCGGGCGCGGCGCGGTCTGTCGAATATGCACCAACGTGTCCCCTCTTCGTCGGCTCCTTGCCTGGACCACTGCGTTGACGGCGGCGCTGATCACCCTCGGTGGGGTCGTGCGGGCGACCGGCGCGGGGCTCGCCTGCCCCGACTGGCCGCTCTGCCACGGCCGATTGATCCCGCCCCTGACGGGCCCGGTCCTGATCGAGTACGGTCACCGGCTCACCGCCTCTGTGGTGGGCCTCCTGACCCTCCTCGTCGTGGTGCGCATCTGGCGCGGTCACCGGCGGGATGGGCCGCTGCGGCGACTGGGGCTGGCGGCACTGACGCTGCTCGGGACGCAGATCATCCTTGGGGGCCTCACCGTCCGCACCGCGCTGACCGCGGGTCTGGTGGCAGCGCACCTGGGAACCGCGATGGCGTTCCTGGCCGTGCTCCTCCTCCTGTACGTGGTCGCCTGGCAGCGGGAGGGGGTCCTGCCCGCGTCCCCCTCGTCGGGGTCCGCCTCGCCGTCGCGGCTTCGCCCGATGACGATGGTGGCCGCGGCCACAGTCTTCGGCCAGATCGTCCTGGGAGGCTACGTCAGCGGCAGCGGCGCCGCGCTGGCCTGCCCGGATCTGCCTCTCTGCCGCGGGAGCCTGCTCCCGCCCGAGGGGGGTCTGGTGTTGATCCACTACCTGCACCGCCTGGGCGCGCTGGGCGTGGCCGTTGTCGTCGGGCTGCTGCTTCTGCGCGCCCGGGGGAGCGCGCGACCCATTCGCCTGCTGGCCGCCGGCGCCGCCGCCCTGGTGCTCGTGCAGATCGCCCTGGGTGCCCTCAACGTCTACACGAAGGGAGCCGCCCCGATCACGGTGCTGCACCTGCTGACCGCCACCGCGCTCCTGGGGACGCTGGTGGTGATGACCGGGGTCCTCTGGGTCGGCGCGCAGATCTCCGCCGAACCGCCCTCACCCGAGGCCACCCCGGCCCGCCCGCGCTGGCGGGGGATGGCCGGCGACTACCTGGCGCTGACGAAGCCCCGGATCATCCTCCTCCTGCTGGTTACGACGGCGACGACGATGGTCGTCGCCGCAGGCGGGGGCTTCCCGCCTGCGCTGCTGGCCTACACGATGCTGGGTGGCGCGCTGGCGGCGGGCGCGGCCAGTGCGATCAACATGTACTGGGACCGGGACGTGGACTCGGTGATGGCCCGCACGCGCCGGCGCCCGGTGCCGGCGGGGCGGATCGCGCCGCGCCGGGCGCTGGGGTTCGGGCTGCTGCTGGCGGCGCTCTCCGTGGCGGTCCTCGGACCGCTGGTGAACTGGCTGTCCGCGGCGCTGGCCGTCGCCGGGATCCTCTTCTACGTCTTCATCTACACCATCTGGCTGAAGCGGGCGACCCCGCAGAACATCGTCATCGGCGGCGCGGCGGGGGCGGTCCCGCCCCTCGTGGGATGGGCGGCGGTGACGGGGGAGGTGGCTGTTCCGGCGCTGGTGCTCTTCGCGATCATCTTCCTGTGGACCCCGCCGCACTTCTGGGCCCTCGCCCTCCACCGGCGGGACGACTACGCGGCGGCCGGCATCCCCATGC
>JACQGZ010000039.1 GCA_016199305.1 Armatimonadota bacterium
GGCCGAGGAGTACCTCACCGAGGTGGCGCGGCGGATCGCCACCCCTGGTGCTCAAGTCGAGGGGCTCGTGGACGCGACGTCCGGCGGTGACGTGGCCTCCGCCGTCGCGCGCCACGGCGACCGGCTGGGGGCCGACCTGATCGTCCTGTCCCGCCACGGACGCGGGAGCATGCGGGCGGTCCTCTTTGGCCGGGTCGCCGAACACGTGCTGGCGCGCGGCCGCGCGCCCGTCCTCCTGGTCCACTCGGCTCACCCGCCCGGGAGCGCCTTCTCCTGTCGCCGCATCCTCGTGCCGCTGGATGGCAGCGAGACCGCGGAACTGGCCCTGCCCTCGGCCGCCGTCCTCGCGGACGCCTTCACGGCGGAGCTGATGCTGGTGCGAGTAGTCCCTAGCGTGAGCACACTGACCGGAGAGCGCGGCGCAGTAGCCCGGCTCATGCCGACCGCCGCGGCGATGGTCCTCGAGGCGGAGGCCGCCGAGGCCGAGGTCTACCTCGAAGGTGTGGCCTCCAGGCTGCGCGAGGAAGGCATCGCCGCGTCGAGGCTGGTCATGCGAGGCGAGCCTGTCAGGAGGCTGCTCGCCGCCGGCATGGCGCTTCAGATTGACCTGGTCGTCATGGCGACGCGGGGGCGCCCGGATCTTTCTGCCGTCCGGGCCGGCGGGGTGGCCCCCCAGGTAGTGGCGCGGAGCCTGCGTCCCGTCCTGCTCGTCCGGGTGCCCATGGACGCGGAGGCGCGTTGAGTGGCAGGACGGTGCGGGGATCCCGTGCAAGAATGGTGAGGTCACCGTCTCATCCCACTCCATGACGGGGGGCGGCGGCACGGCGTGGCGCCCACCAGAATCCTGATCGTTGAAGACGAGGAGGCGATCGTCGACCTGGTACGCTCCTACCTCATCCAGGAGGGGTTCCAGGTCGACGTCGCCAGAGATGGCCCCACCAGTCTGGCGAAGGCGCGGGCCTTCCGCCCCGACCTCGTCGTGCTGGACATCATGCTCCCAGGGCTGGACGGAATCGAAGTGCTCCGTCAGTTGCGCCAGGAATCTTCCGTCTACGTGGTCCTCCTGACGGCGCGGGCGGAGGAGACGGACAAGATCGTGGGGCTCGCGGTGGGAGCCGATGACTATGTGACCAAGCCCTTCAGCCCACGCGAACTGGTCGCCCGGATCAAGGCCATCCTCCGCCGCAGCCGGGGCGGTGAAGAACCCTCCCTGCCGCTCGTCTTCCGCAGCCTGCGCATCGACCCCGCCAGGAGAGAGGTGCGGAAAGACGAGCAACGCGTCGACCTGACCACCCGGGAATTCGACCTGCTGCACGCGCTGGCCGCGTACCCGGGGCGGGTGCTCACCCGGGAACAGATCATCGAGCGGGTCTGGGGTCCCGACTACTTCGGCGACGACCGGGTCGTCGATGCGCACATCAAAGACCTCCGGCGGAAGCTCGGGGATGATGCGAGCCGCCCGCGGTTCATCCAGACTGTACGGGGCGTCGGCTACAAGTTCGGAGACGAGCCGGCATGAAGCCGTTGCGGCTGTTGCGCCGGTATCTGGGCTGGAAGCTGCTGGCATCGTACCTGTTGGTCGTCGTCGTCGGCTCGATCGTGCTGTGGGTGACCGCCCAGGCCGTCGCACCAGCGGTCTTTTCCCGCCACCTGGCCGTGATGATGCGGATGATGGGCCAGCCGGCCGGGATGATGGGGGATCTCTTCACCAGCTTCCTCCGGGCGATGAATACGGCCCTGGCCGTGGCGGCGGCGGCGGCCTTCCTCGCGGCCGTGGCGATCAGCATCTTCGTGACGCGGCGCATCGTGGCGCCGATTCAGGCGATGACGCGGGCCAGCGCGCGGATCGCCGGAGGGGGATATGGCGAGCGGGTCCCCGTCTCCTCCGAGGATGAGCTGGGACAGCTGGCCACGCAGTTCAACCGGATGGCCGGGGCGCTGGCACAAACGGAACAGATACGCCGCGACCTGATCGCGGACGTGGCACATGAGCTGCGCACTCCGCTGGCGAGCCTCGCCGGCTACATGGAGGGGCTTCTGGACGGGGTAATCCCGGCCGAAGCGGAGACGTTCTATCGCCTGCACAGAGAGGCGGCGCGGCTGCAGCGGCTGGTGGATGACCTCCAGGAACTCTCCCGGACGGAAGCCGGGCAGGTTCCCCTGCAGGCGGTTCCCCTTCAGGTAAGGGACCTCGTGGAGACTACCGCTGTCCGGTTCAGACCCCAGTTTGCCGACAAGGACGTTGCCCTCGTAGTCGACGTCGCCCCCTACATCCCCGAGATCATGGCCGACGCGGACCGCCTCGGCCAGGTCTTGACCAACTTGATCGGCAACGCCCTCCAGTACACGCCCCCCGGCGGGCACGTCGACGTCCGGGTGCGCCTCCGGGACGGCGCGGTGAAGATCTCCGTCAGCGATACGGGCGTCGGCATCGCCCCGGAACACTTGGCCCGGATCTTCGAAAGGTTCTACCGGGTGGATCGCTCCCGCGCCCGGGCCAGCGGCGGCAGCGGGATCGGCCTGACTATCGCTAGGCACCTCATCGAAGCCCACGGCGGGTCGATCCGCGCGGAGAGCGCGGGCCCGGGCAAGGGCAGCACCTTCACGATCACACTCCCCGGACGTCCTCCCTCCGCCTAAGACTTCACCCTGCGTTCACACAGCGGGCATAGGCACGTCATCAGGCCCTGCTACGCTTTCTGCGGAGTCGAGCGGAGGATGGTGGTGATGGTGATGTCCGGATTCGGGGTCATGGGGGGGCTGGGGGTGCTCATCTGGATCGCCCTGCTTGGCCTGATCGTGTGGGCCATCGCGTCCGCTGCCCGGTCGGCACCCAGGGTAGCCGGAGGCTCTGCCCGGGCGATCCTGGACGAGCGGCTTGCCAAAGGGGAGCTCTCGGTCGAGGAGTACCGGAAGCTGCGGGCCGAGATCTGATGGCCCTGTGCTCGGACGAGGAGTGAGCGCGATGTGGTTCTGGGGGACGGCAATCTGGATGGTGCTGTTCTGGGTCGGGGTCGTCGTGCTGGCGATCTGGTTGGCCGGCCTGCTCTTTCCTCGGGCCACGGAGGCCCCGCCGGCTCCTCGTGACATCCTGCGCCTCCGCTATGCCAGGGGCGAACTCACCCAGGCGCAGTACCGGGACATGCTCAACGAGCTTTCGTCGTAGGAGGGAGATCGATGCAGTGGCTTGCGGTCGTGGGAGCGGCGCTGATTGTGGTCGCAATCGCCGGCATGGGGGCGTCTGGCTGGGGCATGCACGGACCCTGGATGGGGCCCGGGCAGATGGCCGGCGGGGGCATGCCGCACATGGTCCAGGGACATCACCGCGGGACGGGGACCGCGCCGGCCCCCGTAGCGGGCGCGCCCGCGGTGCCCGTGACCGCCGTTGATTTTGGATTCCGGCCGAAGGAGATCCGCGTGCGCGCCGGTCAGCCCGTCAACCTCACCGTGGTGAACCGAGGGACTCTCGAGCATGACATCACGCTTCCCGCCCTGGGCATCCACGCCGTCGCGCGGCCGGGCGCCCGAATTACCGTGGGGATCGTAGCGGCCAAGGCAGGGACGTACGAATTCTACTGCAGCGTCCCCGGACATCGCGAGGCGGGCATGGTCGGACGTCTAGTCGTAGCGCCATAGGCACAGCACGATGAGGTACCGGCACGATACGCAGGTAGCCACCTGGTCCGACACCGGAGCGGGTCAGGAAATGAGTTCACGTGGAGGTGGATCATGAAGTGGGGAGTGGTGGTTCTGACACTAGTCCTGACAGATGTACTGCTGTCGGCCGTCTACGCGGTCGGCGGGCCTTCTGGCCCGGGGGCTTCTCAGATGCCCCTCCAGATGTCGTCGGGCGCGATGCTAGCGCAGGGTCAGATGCCGATGAATCAGATGGTGCATCAGATGCAGCAGCA
>JACQGZ010000050.1 GCA_016199305.1 Armatimonadota bacterium
ATCATCGCCTTCTCCCCCGCCTCCTTCAGCCGCTGGAGCGCCATCCGGTCCTGGCGGAGGTCGATCCCCTGCTCCTTCTAGAACTCGTCGCACAGCCACTCGATGATGCGCTGATCGAAATCGTCGCCACCCAGGTGAGTGTCGCCGTTGGTTGCCTTCACCTCGAAGACGCCCTCACCGATCGTCAAGACGGAGATGTCGAACGTGCCGCCGCCGAGGTCATAGACGGCGATCGTCTCCTCGACCTTCCTGTCGAGGCCGTAGGCGAGCGACGCCGCGGTCGGTTCATTGATGATCCGCAGCACCTCGAGGCCGGCGATCTTGCCGGCGTCTTTCGTCGCCTGCCGCTGGGCATCGTTGAAGTACGCCGGCACGGTGATGACCGCCTCCGCCACGGTCTCGCCGAGATACGCCTCAGCGTCGGACTTCAGCTTCTGAAGGATCATCGCCGAGATTTCGGGTGGCGAGTAGTCCCGGCCGCCCATCGCGACGCGGGCGTCGCCGTTGGACGCCTGGGTGACTTTGTACGGCACCATCTTGATCGACCGCTGGACTTCGGGGTCGCTGAACTTTCGGCCCATGAAGCGCTTGATCGAGGAGATCGTGTTCTCAGGGTTGGTGATCGCCTGCCGCTTCGCCACCTGACCGACCAGCCGCTCACCGCTCTTGCTGATCGCGACGACCGAAGGGGTAAGCCGCCCTCCCTCCGAATTCGGGATGACCACCGGCTCGCCGCCTTCCATCACTGCGACGACCGAGTTGGTGGTCCCAAGGTCGATCCCAATAACCTTAGGCATATGGATTCCTCCTCACTACAGGGTCACGTCCGGGGGAGTCGGCCCCCCCCAATTGGTAGCATGATTGCTCAGCCGTGGATCTCCTGGAGCAGTTCGCTCATCAGCTCGGAAAGATACCGGACGCTGGCGATCGTCGAGTCGTAGGCCATCCGCGTCGGCCCGATCACGCCGAGGACGCCCTCGAAGTCCCCCGGGATGCCGTAGCCGGCGAACACGACGCTGCACTCACGCAGTGCCGCCTGCGGGTGCTCCTCGCCAATCGTGATGTGAACCTCCCCGGTCGGCAGGTGCGGCGGCAAGATCGAGCGCACGACATTGCGCTCGCCGAGCACGTCGAGCATCGCCTGCATCCGGCCGATTGCCTTGAATTCCGGCTGGTTGAGCAGGTTCCTCAGTCCCTCGACCCAGACCTCCTCGAACTCCTGGCGGTCGATCGTGTCCAGCACTCGGAGCAGGATCGCGGCCACCCGCTGTTCGAGATCCGTCCACGGCCCTTCCGGATCGCTGGCCTCGAGCTGCTGCCGGATCCCGGGCGCCGTCAGTCCGCCGAAAAGGTGATTGAGCCGGTTGGCAATGGCAGTCAACTCGTCCGACGGCACCGGCTCCGAGAACGTCATCAGTTGCTGCTTGACGATCCCCTCGGCCAGCAGGACGACGACGAGCGCCCGCAGATCGTGGACGGCGAAAAGCTGGAAGAGCTTGAGCCGGGTTGCCATCGGCCTCGGCAGACTCACCACCGCGGCGTTCTGCACAAGGCGGGCCAGCATAGCGGCAGCCAGACGCGTCCACTCGTCGACGTCGTCTTCGACCTGGTGGAACTGGTGACGTACCATCCGCTGGATCGGCTCCGGCAGATCGGCGCTGCCGAGCAGGGCCGAGACGTAGTAGCGGTAGCCGCGGTCAGTCGGCACCCGCCCGGCCGAGGTATGCGGGTGGGTGACGTACCCCTCGTCCTCCAGCTCCGCCATCTCGTTGCGGATCGTGGCCGGACTGACCGTCAGCTCGTAGCGCTTGACGATCTGGCCGGAACTAACCGGCTCGGCGCTGACAATATACTCGCTGATAATCGCCCGCAGAATTGCCTGCCGACGTATCGTCAGCATGCTAACTCCCTTGATTAGCACTCGCTCAGAACGAGTGCTAGCGATACTCTATCACGCTACAACAGGATTAGCAAGTTCTCTGCGCCGCTCGGACCCCTCCCCCTTTGCAAAGGGGGGGATTGTTGGGGGGCACCCCCACACCCCGCGGGCGGGGGGGCGGCCACCCCCACCCACCCCCGGGGGGGGGGGGGTTTGGCGGCGCCGC
>JACQGZ010000045.1 GCA_016199305.1 Armatimonadota bacterium
AAGTCCAGGATCTCCTCGGCGCGCCGGCGGTGGCGCACCTCCTCCCGCCGCCAGAGGGGGCCTCCCAGCGCCGCGCTGAGCAGTCCCGCGCGAAAGTGCAGGTGGCGTCCCAGCAGGACGTTGTCCAGGACCGTGCTCGTGCGGAAGAGTTCAATGTTCTGGAAGGTGCGGGCGACGCCCCGGCGGGCCACGGCGTCTGGTTTGAGGCCCAGCAGCGAGGCGCCGCGGAAGCGGACCGTCCCGGCGTCCGGACGGTAGAGGCCGCAGATGCAGTTGAAGAGGGTGGTCTTCCCCGCCCCGTTGGGGCCGATCACCGAGACAAGCGTGCGGGGGCCGACCGCAAAGTCGACCCCCGCCAGTGCCTGGATGCCGCCGAACGCGATCCAGAGATCGGCGACCTCCAGGAGCGCGTCCGGCTCGGCCACGGCCGTCGTCAGAACGAGGTCTGGTAACTGATCCAGTCCGTGATCTTCACGTACTGCCCGTTCGACGCCTTCACGATGTAGATGCGGTTCAGCCCCTGGTGCCGGTCCTTGCCGAAGGTCACCCCGCGGGCGACGGCGCCGTCCCAGTTGCGCAGGCTCTCCATCGCCGCGACGACCTTATCCTTCGTCACGTCGGGACCGACGCGGCGCAGCGCCTCGACCAGCGGCTCGATGAACGAGACGCCGGCCAGGGCGTTGTACGGGCTGCCGCGTAGGGCCGCGTCGTAACGGAAGAGCGTGCCCAGGGTCTCTTCGATCTTGTTGTCCCCCGATCCCGGCAGCGGGAAGTACGCCGTGAGGTAGATGTCGTTCCAGGCCTCGCCCGCCAGGCGGAACATGATCGGGTCGCCGAGGGTAAAGGTGGCCAGCAGCTGCGGCCGCCATCCCAGTTTGGCCATCTCCCGGACGATCAGCGCGCCTTGGGTCGGGGTGGCGGCGATGAAGACGGTGTCGGCGCCCGACTGGCGCAGTTTCACGGCCTGGGCGCTGACGTCGGCGTCGGTGACCTCATAGGAGGCCTGCCCGACCAGCTTCACGCCCTTCGCCGCGCCCACGCCGTACTTCACCCCGCGGAGGAGTCCCAGCCCGTACTCGTCGTTCTGGTAGAAGACGGCCATCTTCTTCGTGCCCAGTTTTTCCGCGGCGTACTGGGTGAGAATCCGCCCCTCATTGAGGTAGGAGGGATAGGTCACGAAGAGATACTTCTTCTCCCGCAGCCCCGCCCAGATGTCGTTGGTGGTCGGGGTGATCCAGAGGGTCTTGCTCTCGATTATGTAGTCGCGCGCGGCGAAGGCGTTGGCCGTACCGATCATCCCCACGATGGCGAAGACGTTGTGCCGCTCCACCAGTTCGCGCACGTTGACGGCGGCGCGCGGCGGCAGGTAGGAATCGTCCAGCAGGACCGTGCGGAATTTTCGCCCGTGGATGCCGCCGGCGTCGTTGATCGACTTCAGGTAGGCGTCGATCCCCCGGCCCACCCCCAGCCCCCAGTAGGCAGCCGGGCCGGACAAGGGCACCGTGCTGCCGATGATGATCTCGGTCGGCGTGATGCCCCGCTCCTGAGCCACGCCCGCGGTGGCGGGAAACAGCAGCGCCGCTAGGATGAGGACCAATCCGAACACTCGCGCGTACCGCATCGTCGCCTCTCCCCCTTTGTCTGCGATCGCCCCACTCTTTTCGGCATCCACCGCCCACCCCCTACCGTCAGACCCGCCGGTGGAACTCCCGCCCCAACAGGCCTTCGGGACGGACCATCAGGGTCAGGATGATGATCAGGAAGGCGAGCGTGGTCTTGAACTTGACCGAGATGTAGCCGGCAAACAGGCTCTCCATGACCCCGAGCAGCCACCCGCCCAGGACGGCGCCCGGCATGCTGTCCATCCCGCCCAGCACCGCGGCGGCGAAACCCTTCAAGAAGGGATCCAGCATCATGAACGGCGTCAGGAGCGTGACCGGCGCGGCGAGGATGCCGGCGGCCGCTGCCAGCGCCCCGGCCAGCGCCCAGGTGAGGGCGAAGATGCGGCGGGAGGGGATGCCGAGGGCCTGGGCTGCGACCAGATCCTGGGAGACCGCGCGCATCGCCAGCCCGATCCGCGTGCGCTGCACCAGCAGGTAGAGGAGAGCCATCAGGATGACCCCGGCCGCCGACAGCCCCAGGCTCAATTGGCTGATGACGACGCCGCTGAGGCGGTAGACCCGGATGTCGGAGAGGGGAAAGGGAAAGACCTTGGTATCCGCACCGAAGGCCAGGGTGTTCGCGCCGCTCAGGGTCAGCGCCAGCCCGAGCGTCACCACGATCCGTCCCAGGAGGGTCGCCTCCTTCACCGGACGCAGCACCACAAAGTAGAAGAGCGCTCCGGCCGCGGCGGTCCCGATCAGGCTGGCCACCACCGATGGGGCAAAGGGCCAGTTCAGTCCGACGAGCAGGGTGAAGGCGAGGAACGCGCCCAGCGTGGCGACGTCCCCGTGGGCGAAGTTGAGCACCCGGGAGGAGCGATAGAGCAGAACGATGCCCAGCGCTACCAGCCCGTAGAGGGTCCCCGCGGCCAGGCCGCCGACAAGAAACTGCGCCAGGTCAACCATAAGGGCCTGCGGCGGTCACAGCGGCCACGTCTTGAAGTAGCGGCGGACCCGCAGCCACCGGCCGTAGAGCCCGCGGGGCTCGAGCACCATCATCAGGATGATCGCCACCCCGAAGATGACCGGCAGCCACTCGCGGAACCCGCTGAGGAACCCCGGCAGGACGGTGAGGACCCCCGCCCCGAGCACCGCACCGGGGACGGTGCCGAGCCCGCCCAGGACGATCATGCTGAAGTAGTAGATGGACTGGAGGAGGTCGAAGGACTGCGGCTCCAGGTGGCGGAGGGCCTGCGCGAAGAGCGCCCCCCCGATCCCCGCGTAAAACGCCGAGACCGCGAAGGCCAGCGTCTTGTACCAGGTGAGATTGACACCCATCACCTCCGCGGCGATGTCGCTGTCGCGGACCGCCACGAAGGCGCGACCCACGTGGGATCGGCCCAGGTTGGCGGCCGCCCAGGTGAGCAGGACGGCCGTGGCCATGGCCAGATAGTACAGCCGCTGGTCGCTCGTGAGGGCGGCCGGCCCAAAGGTGACGCGCGGCACCGCCAGCCCCATCCGCCCTCCGGAGAGCGCCTCCCAGTTGGTCAGGACCTGATGGACGGCGATGCCGAACCCGAGGGTGGCGATCGTCAAGTAGGGCCCGGTGAGGCGGAGCGCCGGCAGGCCGACCAGGAAGCCGAAGGCGGCCGCTGTCAGCCCCGCGGCCGGCCAGGCGAGCCACCAGGGGACGCCCAGGCGCGCCGCCAGCAGGGTTGCCGTGTAGGCGCCGATGGCCACGAACCCGGCGTGGCCGAGGGAGATTTGACCGGTCAGCCCGGTGAGGACATTGAGGCCGACCGCCACCACGACGTTGATCGCGACCAGGATGCCGGGGAAGAGCAGATAGCGCGGCGTGTAGAACGGGAAGAAGGCGAGGGCGGCCAGCAGCGCCGCCGTGGCCAGCCACGCCGCGGCGCCGCGCACCAGGAAGAGGTCCTCCTCGTACCGCTGCCGGAGTTCCATGCCCGCCGAGCCCGGTTCGGGGGAGATGCCGCATTTCCCTTGCCGGTCGTCCGGCGCACAGCCCGCCGCGCCCGCGCACCCGTGTGTTATAGTTTTACTGGACGGGCCTCTGCGGCCTTCTGGCCCAGAGGTCTTCGAGTCTTAGCCCAACGAGATGGCGAAGAGGTCTGCGGTGACGAACAGGAGCCTGAAGATTCTCGTCGGCGGCGTGCAGTTGCGGGACGGCGTCGGCACCGTCGTCGATCTCGTCGGCCGGATCCTGACGCGCGCCGGGCTGCACGTGCTGGCCAACGAACGTAACTACGCCTCCACCATCTACGGCGCGCACCAGTTCGACCCGCTGGTGATCGCCGGAGAGGCGCCGCTCTCGCACGGCGACAACACCAGCGACATCCTGGTGGCCCTGGAGTACGATGCCAACCCGGACGCCCCGGCGCAGCCCAACCGGGACACGATCCTCCGCCACGGTGAGCACCTGGCCGACGGCGGCGTCCTGCTCTACGACTCTTCCTCCGGCCCCGTCCCCACCGACGAGTTCGAGAAGCGCGGGGTGAAGGTCTTCCCCCTCCCCGCGCGCCAGATCGCGCTGCGCGAGTTGAAGAAAGAGATCGTCAAGAACATGGTCGTCAGCGGCGCGCTCTTCCGCCTGCTCGAGTTCGACATGGATCAGAAGTACCTGACGACCTGGCTGGAGGAGCGGTTCCTGCGCAAGGGCCGCGAACTGGTCGATCTCAACCTCACCGCGTCCATGCGCGGCCGAGCGGCCATCGAGGAGGTCCTCGCCGAGCGCGGCTGGGACGGCGTCGGCTACCGGCTGGAGGCGACCCCGTCCAAGGAGCGAATGCTGTGGATGATGGGCACCGAGGCCCTGGGCATGGGCGCGATCCAGGCCGGCTGCCGCTTCTACGCCGGCTACCCGATCACGCCCGCCTCGCCGCTGCTGGCC
>JACQGZ010000048.1 GCA_016199305.1 Armatimonadota bacterium
GGCGAAGGCCTCGCGCGCCACGATCTCGAGGCCCTTGGCCGGCGCCAGTTTCTCAAACTCCTGCAGGCCCACCTGGCCGAAGGCGTCGTCGAAGCCCAGCCAGGCGATGCGCCGGTGGCCGACCCGCCGCATGTAGGTGGTGAGGAAGTCCAGCATCAGGCGGTCGGTCTGCGGGGTCTTGAAGATCCACCTACGCTGCTCCACGGGTTCGATGATGGTCACCGCCGCGGCCAGCGAGATGTTCGGCACGCGGGCGCGCTGGACCGTGTCGATGATGGCCAGGCTGGCGGGGCTGGTGGTGCAGCAGACCACGGCGACCACCCGCTGCTCCTCGATCAGCCGGTTGATCGCGATCACCGTCCGCGTCGGGTCGGATTCCCCGTCGGTGATCAGGTACTGGATGCGGACCTCGCCCTGGGGGCCTTTCACCGTCCCCAGGTCCTCCTGATACAACTGCACCGTGTCCCGCTCGGGGACGCCGAGGGAGGACGCCCCGCCGGTGATGTCCACGACGAAGCCGACCCTCACGACGGCCTGCTGCGCCGCGCCCGGCAGGGCCAGCAGCGCGAGCAGCACTGCGGCCATGACGATCCGCCTCATAGCATCCACCCCCGTGGTTTTGACATCTCAGCAGGTGTGATATCGGCGGGACTATGTTCGGCGGTCGGCCGGGGAAGCCCTCCGGGGGCTATTCGACGTGACCGCCCAGGTAGGCCGCCCGGACGCGGGGGTTCTCGGCGAGGGCGCGGGCGGCGCCCTCCAGCACCATCGCGCCGGTCTCCATCACGTAGCCGCGGTCGGCGACCTCGAGGGCGGCGTGCGCGTTCTGTTCCACCAGCACCAGCGTCAGCCCGCGGCCCTTCAATTCCGTCAGGACGCGCAGGATTTCCCGGATCACCAGCGGGGCCAAACCGAGGAGGGGTTCGTCCATCAGGAGGAGGCGCGGGCGGGCCATCAGGCCCCGGCCGATGGCCAGCATCTGCTGCATCCCGCCCGACAGCGTGCGGGCGGGCTGGCGGACCCGCTCCTTGAGGATGGGGAAGAGGGCGTAGACGCTCGCCAGATCTTCGGTCACGGCCCGTGCCGCGCCCGGGCCCCGCCGGTGGAACGCCCCCAGCAGCAGGTTGTCCCCCACCGGCATCGTGGCGAACAACTGCCGCCGCTCGGGGACGAGGGCGAGACCTTCGCGGACCAGCGCCTCCGGCGGCCACCCGGCGACGGAGCGGCCGTCCAGCCGGATCGCGCCGCGCGAGGGCAGCAGGCCGGTGACGGCGTGCAGCAGCGTGGTCTTGCCCGCGCCGTTTGGGCCGATGATGGCGACGCACTCGCCGGCGCGCGCGTGCAGCGACACCCCCCGCAGCGCGTGGATCGGCCCGTAGGCGGCGTGGAGGTCACGCACCTGCAGGAGGTCGGGCGGCGCCAGCGCGCTCACGCCGGCTCCCCCAGATACGCCCCGATCACGCGCGGATCCTGACGCACTCTCGTGGGCGCATCCTCCGCGATGCGCTGGCCGTAGTTCAGGACCAGGACGCGGTCCGCCAGGCCCATCACCAGCCCCACGTCGTGCTCGACCAGCAGGACCGTGACGCCCCCGTCGCGGATGCGGCGGATCAGGGCCACCAGCTCGGCGCGCTCGGCGGCGCTGAGTCCCGAGGCGGGCTCATCCAGGAGCAGGAGGCGAGGACGGGTGGCCAGCGCCCGGGCCATCTCGACCAGCCGCTGTGCGCCGAAGGGAAGTCCGCCGGTCGCGGTGTGGCTGAGGCCGGTCAGGCCGACCTGCCGGAGGTAGGCGCGGGTCTCCTCCTGCGTCTCGCGCTCCTCCTGCCGCGTCAGCCGCAACATCGACGTGAGGAATCCGGCCCGCAGGCGGCGGTGCATCCCCAGCATGACGTTTTGCGCCACCGTCAGGTCGGCGAAGATGTGCGGCGTCTGGAAGGTGCGGGCCACGCCGGCGGCCGCCACATCATAGGCCGGCAGGCGATGGAGGGGTCGGGCCCCGAGGGCGATCGCCCCGCGGGTCGGGCGCAGGACGCCGGAGATCAGGTTGAAGACCGTGGTCTTCCCCGCGCCGTTGGGGCCGATGATGGCGTAGATCTCGCCGGGTGAGACGCTGAAGGAGAGGTCGTCGACCGCCACCAGGCCGCCGAACCGTTTCATCAAATGGGTGACGACCAGGAGAGGACTCTGCGGGCTGCCAGGATCCGTGGCCGCAGGCGTCGGGTCGGGTGGCAGGGGGACCGGGTCGGAGGTGGCTGCGTGCTCCGGCCGTGCGGTGGCCGCCGGCTGCTCCTCGGGTATGGCAGGGCGTCCGAGGCCCAACAGCCGGGCGATGAACGGCCAGACCCCTCCCGGGGCGAAGATGACCACCGCGGCGAGGAGGAGGCCGAAGACGATGATCTCGTATTCCGCCGAGGCGCCCGCCCGGAAGAAGCGCGACAGGATCGTGCGCAGGGCCTCTCGCAGAATCGTGAGGATCGCCGCGCCCAGCACCGCCCCCGGGAGGTAGGCGATCCCGCCGAGGACACTCATCACCAGCAGCGTGATCGAGAATTCAAAGACGAAGGGGGAGGGGCTGACGAAGCTGAGGTAGTGCACGTAAAGGCTGCCGGCCAGCCCGGCGAAGGCCGCGCTGAGGGCGAAGGTGCGCGCCTTGTAGTACGCGGGGTTGATCCCCAGGGTGGCGGCGACCACCTCGCTGGCACGCACCGCCGCCAGGGCCCGCCCCACGCGCGAGGCGATCAGGTTGCGCCCAAGCCACAGCGCCGCCAGCGCCGCGCTCCAGGCCAGGACGTAGAAGGTGCGGTCTCCCTGCAGGGTCAGCCCGCCCAGCGCCAGCGGCGGGATGCCGGTGAGGCCGCTGGGGCCGCCGGTCAGGCTCTGGGCGTTGCGGATCAGGACGTCGATGATGATGTTCAACCCGAGGGTGCCGAGCACAAAGAAGTGGCCGCGCAGGATCAAAATCGGCGCGCCCACCAGGTAGGCGAGCAGCGCC
>JACQGZ010000042.1 GCA_016199305.1 Armatimonadota bacterium
GCCGCCCAGGGGGCGTCGCGGAGAAACTCGCGGGTGTTGGTCAGCATCGCCCCCCACTCCGGCGTGGGGGCCTGCGCCCCCAGCCCCAGGAAGGAGAGCCCGGCCGCCTCCAGCACGGCCGAGCCCACGCCCAGCGTGGCCTGCACGATGATCGGCGCCAGAATGTTGGGCAGGATGTGGCGGCGCAGCAGCCGCTCCTGACTGGCCCCCAGCGCCCGGGCCGCCTCTACGAAATCCTCCTGCCGCACCCGCAGCACCGAACCGCGCACGATGCGGGCGAAGATGGGGATGTTGATCACGCCGATGGCCAGCATGGCGTTGTTGAGCCCCGGGCCGCGGATGCCCACGATGAAGATCGCCAGCAGGGTGGCGGGGAAGGCGAGCATGATGTCCATGGTGCGCATGGTCAGGCTGTCCGCCCAGCGCCCGTAGAACCCCGCCACCAGCCCGAGCAGGGTGCCGATCGCCAGCGCCAGACCGACCGAGACGATCCCCACGGTCAGCGACACCCGCCCGCCGTAGATGATCCGTGAGAGCAGGTCGCGGCCCAGGTCGTCCGTGCCCAGCGGGAACTTCAGCGAGGGCGGCAGGAGGCGGGCCTCCAGGTCCTGCGCGATCGGATCGTAGGGGGCGACCAGCGGGGCCAGGACCGCGGCCAGAGCGAAGAGGTCCACGATGGCGAGGCCGGCGATGGCCGCGCGGTTGCGCTTCAGCCGCCGCCAGGCGTCGGCGTAGAAGTTCGCCGCGACCCGGGCCGGCGCGGGACCCCTCAGGGGGACGGCCTGCTCATCCATAGAAGGGGCGCGGCGTCCTCATCCGTACCGGATGCGCGGATCCAGGTAGGCGTAGGAGAGATCGACGAGCAAGTTCACCACGACGAAGAGCACGGCGATCATCAGCACCGCGCCCTGCACGAGGGGGTAGTCGCGCGCGAAGATCGCGTCCACCACCAGGCGTCCCGCCCCCGGCCAAGCGAAAATCGTCTCCGTGAGGATGGCCCCGCCCAGCAGGCTTCCCACGTTCAGCCCGATCACCGTGATCACGGGGATGAAGGCGTTCCGCAGGGCGTGGCGGGCGAGGACGCGCGTCTCCGCCAGGCCCTTGGCCCGCGCCGTGCGCACGTAGTCCTGGCGCAGCACCTCCAGCAGGCTGCTGCGGGTCATGCGGGCGATGATGGCCAGCGGCACGGTGGAGAGCGTGACGGCCGGCAGGACCAGGTGGCGCAGGGCGTTGCCCACCGCCGCCCAGTTGCCGCTAAGTAGGCCGTCCAGCACGTAGAGGTTGGTCCGGCGCGCCAGATCGATCGTGTAGTCCAGTCGGCCCGAGATCGGAAACCAGTCGAGGTAGGAGGCGAAGAGGAGAATCATCATGATGCCCAGCCAGAAGATGGGCATGGAAAAGCCAAACAGCGCCGTCACCATGCTCGCCCCGTCGAACCACGAGTTCTGCCGGGCTGCCGCGATGATTCCGGTGAGAATCCCGAGTCCAGACGCGATCAGCATCGCCGCCAGGGTGAGCTCAATCGTCGCCGGAAAGCGCTGCCCCAATTCGACGATCACCCGCTCGTCGCTCTGAATCGAGTGCCCGAGATCCCCCCGGACCGCCCGGCCCATATACCGGAGGAACTGGATGTACAGCGGCTGCTTCAGGCCGAGTTCCTCCCGGAGCCGCTCGATGGCCTCCGGCGTGGCGCGCTCACCGAGCATGACCAGGGCGGGATCGCCTGGGGTGAGATGGGAGATCGCGAAGACGACCAGCAGAACCCCGAAGAAGACCGGGATCAGCTCGAGGAGGCGGCGGCCCAGATATCGGCCCATGGCGCCATGCTAGCCCACCCTACGTATTCGCGCTAGCAAGTGCCGAGACCCCGGACCCCTCCACAAACCGAACTACTGGATTACGGTTTGCGTCGGGTCCGGGGTCTCGTTTCCTATTAGCGTGGAACGTGGAGAGGCCGGCACGACAGCATGCCGGTCTCCCCACGGTAGCGGTTGGGCGGGGCGCGTGCGCTCCGGCCTTACTTCGACAGCCAGACCCGGTGGAACCAGCGGATCTCCAGCGGGTGCGGGAAGTAGTTCTGGACCTCCTTGCGGTAGGCGGCCACGCGGGCGCCGTAGACGAGCGGCACCCAGGGGGCATCGCGGAAGATGATCTCCTGCGCCTGCTCGTAGAGCCGCGCCCGGGCGGCCTGGCTGCTGGCCCGCTGCGCCCGGATGAGCAGGTCGT
Organism: Armatimonadota bacterium; assembly: GCA_016199305.1. GTDB lineage: Bacteria > Sysuimicrobiota > Sysuimicrobiia > Sysuimicrobiales > Humicultoraceae > JACQGZ01. Next base: position 2,227 of record JACQGZ010000042.1, read on the forward strand.
GCAACGCATTGCTCTGGTAGAAGGCGATGTTGGCGGCCTTCCCCTTCACGGCGTTGTCCTTGTCCAGGAGCACGTAGAGGAAGTTGTCGGGATCGCCGTTGTCGCCGATCCACCCCAGGATGGCCATGGGATGTTCGGCGCTGCGGGTCTTCTCCAGGTAGGTGCCCCACTCGAAGGTGACCAGCTTCGCCCGGATGCCCGCCTTGGCCAGCTGCGCCTGCAGGGCCTCGGCGATCTTCTGCGGCTGGGTCAGGTAGGGGCGCGCCCGGTTGGGCCACCACA
>JACQGZ010000043.1 GCA_016199305.1 Armatimonadota bacterium
TCCAGGTTCGAGTCCTGGCCCCGCAGCCATACACGAACATTCGCTCGGTGCCCCTGAGGAAGCGTTCGCAGTTGCTTTAGACAACGAAAGTCCTGGAGAATAGGTAGCCATCTCCAGGTCTATTTTGTTCGAATCCATGATGCCCCGTTGACCGTCCTTCTCTGCTGACAAGCCCTCATCCCGGGACATGACCTAGAGCAGGAAGGCCACGATTAGAGAAGGAACGCTGGCTGGGGGTGGTGCCGGTGCGATGGGTTGCGGCTGTCTGTCTCCTGGCTGCGCTTGCGGTGGACGTCCATTCCGATGTACATGTTGAGTGCATGCCTCCTTTCCTGAGCTCGTCTCCTTCGTTGGAGCCTACGGCGTGCAGCCTGAAGGCTCCTTGAGCAAGGGGGGAGGCCCGATCACATAGTGTCAAATTGACAGAACCCACTCCTTCGCTAGAATGCAATACGAGAACGCAGGAGAGCATCATGCCACGAACGATCAAAGCGAAGTACCGAAGAGGTGTCGGGATGTTTGAACCGGCCGAGCCAGTGGTCCTGGCCGAAGATGAGGAAGTAACCGTCACCATTCCTGAACCGATTACGGCGGAAGACGAAGTGGTCTCCCGTAGCGCCGCCGGAGGTTGGGCCGGGATTGTGGATGTTGATGCGTTCCTCAAGGATCGGGAGCGGGCCAAGCGTATCCGCAAACCGCGACTACGACTCTAGGCGAGTCCCGTGCAATACCTCCTCGATACACCCTGGGCGGTTGAGTACTTACGCGGGCGCCCGGTATTTGTGGCCGCCTCGACGAACGACGGGCGGATGGCTTAGCGTTGAGCTTCGTCACCTTGGCGGAACTCTTCAGCGAGTGGCGCGGAGCACCGATGCCAAAGCAGAGAAAATGCTGCGTCGGTTCCTACGGGGTGTGCGGCTAGTGGGAGTTGATGAGCGGATTTGCAGAATCTGGGGTGAGGAGGATGCACGTCTCAGCCGAGGCGGAGAGCGCATCGGTGACCTGGACCTCTTCGTTGCGGCCACAGCTCTTGCCCGCGATCTTACTGTCTGCACCCAGAACCGGAAGCATTTTGAGCGGGTTCGGGATCTGCAGATCGAGAGCGTAGAGGTCCCTCGCCGTAAATAGCCAGGCCACCACCCGGCAGGCGGAGGGGAAACGGTTGGTCGCTAGGCCGCGTCGTCCAGATCGTTCAGAAGGTCCTTCACAATCTCGATGGGCAAGGGGTCCTTGAGGAGGGCGGTTCGAACGTCTTTCATGCGCTCCAGCCACTTGAGATGAGAGCCACTGCTGGGCAGGGCGGCGACGGCTGGGCGCAGGGAGCGCTGGCCGACAAGGTGAGACTTCCGCGCATCAAGAAAACCCCATCTATGTCGCAGACAGGATCCCCGTCCATCCCGCAGCCGATCGGCATACTCAGCACCGGCTCGTATCTGCCCGGCGAACCCGTGCCCGCACACCGCACGGAAGAGGTCCTGGGGCGGGTGCCGGATCTCCCTCCGCGCATGGCATCGCGCGTCGAGCGCATCGGGACCGAGGTGATCACCCGGGCCGGCGTGCGTTACCGCCACTACGCGCTTGACCCGAACACCCGCGCGCAGACGGAAACCAACGCGTCGATGGCCGAGAAGGCGGTTCGCGCGGCCCTGGACCCGATCGGTGAGTCCCCCGATTCCATCGACCTTCTCATCTGCGCCTCCCCAATGGCCGACTACTACTGCCCTCCGACCAGCGCGCTCGTTCAGGAGCGGCTGGGGATCCGCCGATGCACGGAGATCGAGATCCACTCCAACTGCACAGGCGCGCCCAAGGGGCTCCAGGTCGCGCTCGACATGCTCCGGGTCGGCCGCCACCGCAGGGCGGCCGTCGTGTACACGCAGCTGTCGTCGGCCTTCCTGCGTGGAGAGTTCTTCAACCCCGTCAAGATCCGGCTGGAGAATCTGGCGCTCCGCTGGATGCTCTCGGACGGCGCGGGGGCGATGATCCTGGACCGGACGACCGATGGGGCGATGATGGTCGACGCCTATGTCGAGTCCCTTGGAACCGGCCGGGCGCCGGGGATGATCGGGGGGCTCTCAGGCGCCCTCCTCCACGAGATCACGCTCAACGGGGACCCCATCTACCACGCGCTGTACGCCTCAGGGCAGCATCACGTCTGGCAAGATGTCGCGGCAGTCAACCGCGAAGCCCCGCGGGAGCTGATCGAGGGGCTGGCCCGAATGCTGAAGACGCTGGGAGTGGCGGGGACGGATGTTGCGCACTTCCTGCTCGGCATTCCCGGTCGGCACTTCATGACGGCGGAGATGAAGGCCCTGTTTGCTGAGCGTGTCGGGGCGGATCCGGAACAGGTGCCGTTTGGCCTGGAAGACTACGGCTACTGCGGCGGGGCGACGATGTTCATCCAGTTCGACAGGCTCGCCCGCAGTGGCCGGCTGCGCCCTGACGACACCGTCGTCGCCTATCTCGAGGAGTCGAGCAAGTGGATGTCCGGCGGGTTCGTCGTCCGGGCGTAGGCGCATCCCGCGGAGGCTTTTCACGTATGGCGCCCACCTGCCCTGGTACGTTCTGCTGGGGACGGCGGATGGCGCGTTCACCGCGGCGCAGTGGCTGCCGACCCTGGCCATCGTCGCCATCTGGACCCAGTGGGTGCAGGTCGGGATAGGCCGGGCCCGCCAGGGGTGAGGCCCGAGCGGCTGCGCGTCTTCCTCTTCTACGACGGCTGGTGCGTGCTCTGCCGCCGCGCCACCGCCACCCTGCGGCGCCTGGACGTCCTGGGCCTGCTCGACCCGGTCTCCTTTCGCGATCCGGGCGTGGTGCAGCGCTTCGGCCTGGATCCGGCCAAGGTCGCCGCCCGGCTGCACGCGCAGGCCAGGGGCGCGCCGCGTCCCCGCGAGGGCATCGACGCCTTGATCCTCATCGCCACCCGCCTGCCCCCGGTCTGGCCCCTCCTGCCGGTGCTCTGGATCGCCGCGCGGATCGGTCTGGGCCAACGGGTGTACGATTGGATCGCCGCGCGCCGCACGCTCATCCCCGCGGGTCCGGGGCATGAGGGCATGACGGAGAAGGGGTGAGGGAGCGACCTTCCCCATGATCGCACCGAATCCCCGGCCGTTAGAGGATTGCCTGGGAGCGGCCAGAATTGACCAGCGGGTGATCCCCTCCCGATGATCGTCCGCCCGCTCATCCTGGCCGCCGGCGTCGGCAAGCGCATGCACTCCGCTCTTCCCAAGGTGCTGCACCGCGTTTGCGGGCGGCCGATGATCCGGTACGTCCTCGACGCGGTGGAGGAGGCGGGCCTCGGCTGGCCGGTGGTCGTCGTCGGGCGCGGGGCGGAAGCGGTGCGGGCGGAGGTGGGGGACGCCGCCACCTTCGTCGAGCAGCCGGAACAGCGCGGGACCGCGGACGCCGTCCGGGTCGGTCTGGACGCGGTCGGCGAGGCCGAGACCGTCTTGGTGCTCTACGGCGACGTCCCGCTGCTGACCGCGGACACGTTGCGCCGCCTGCTCGCCCACCACAGCGAGCACCGCCCCGGAATCACCATCCTGACGGGCCTTCCGCCGGACCCGACCGGCTACGGGCGCGTCGTCAGAGGTGAGGCGGGGGCGGTGGCGAGGATCGTCGAGGAGGCCGACGCCTCCCCGGAGGAGCGGGAGATTCGGGAAATCAACGCCGGGATCTACCTCTTCGACGGCGCCCTGCTGCGCGACGGGCTCCCCCAGGTCCGCCCGTCCAACGTCCAGGGGGAGTACTACCTGACGGACGTCGTCGGGTGGGCGCTCGAGAGAGGGGCCCGGGTCGATGCGCTTGCGGAGGAGGATGACGAGATATCCTGGGGTGTCAACACCCGGCAGGAACTGGCGCATGTGGAGTTGGCCATGCGCTGGCGCCTGGTCGCCCGGCTGATGAGGAGCGGTGTCACGTTCGTCGACAGGCACACCACCTATGTCCACACCGGGGTCGAGGTCGGCGAGGACACGGTCATTCACCCGGGCTCCTTTCTGGAGGGGAGGACGCGGATCGGGCGCGGCTGCGTCATCGGCCCCAACGCCCGGCTGGTGGACGCCACCATCGGCGACGGGGTCACGGTGCTTTCCTCCACCATCGTCGCGTCGTCGATGGCTGACGGGAGCCGCATCGGTCCCTACAGCCACCTCCGCCCCGGCTCGCGCATCGGGCGGGGCGTGGAGATCGGGAACTTTGCCGAGGTGAA
>JACQGZ010000046.1 GCA_016199305.1 Armatimonadota bacterium
GCGTTGTCCAGGGACTTACTCATCTTCGACTTGCCGTCGATCCCCGGCAGCGTCGGCACCTCGCCGATCAAGGTCTCCGGCTCGGGAAGGGTCTCCCCGAACAGATCGTTGAAGCGGCGCGCGATCTCCCGCGCCACCTCCAGGTGCGAGGCCTGGTCCTTGCCCACCGGGACGATCTCGGCGCGCACGCTGAGGATGTCGGCCGCCTGGAGGATGGGATACGCCAGCAGGCCCACCGAGGGGTGCGTGATGTGCAGGTCGCGCATGACCTCCTTGAGCGTGGGCACGCGCTGCGCCCGCGGCACGGTGACGAGCATGGAGAAGATCAGCGCGATCTCCGGAATCTGCGGCACCCGAGACTGCAGGAAGATCGTCGCCCGCTGCGGGTCGATGCCCACGCTGAGGTAATCCAGCACCACCTCCCGCACGTTCTGTTCGATCTCCTCCAGCCGGTCCAGCCGTGTCGTCAGCAGGTGGTAGTCGGCCAGGAAGAAGAAGCAGTCGTACTCGTCCTGCAACCGGACGCGGTTGGCCAGCGTGCCGACGTAGTGCCCCAGGTGGAGGCGGCCGGTCGGACGGTCTCCGGTGAGCAGCCGTCCTCGCTTCATCCCATCCCTCCGTTCAGCAACGCGCGCACCGCCGCCGCGGGGTCGTCGCTGGTCATCAGCGCCGTGCCCACCAGCACCGCATCGACATGGGGCTTCAGTCGGGCGATGTCGGCAGGACCCCTGATCCCACTCTCGCTGACGACCAGCACGCCCGGTGGGATGTGGGCGCGCAGGCGGGTGGTGGTCTCCAGATCCACCGCGAACGTGTGCAGGTCGCGGTTATTGATGCCCATCAGCCGGGCCCCGGCGGCCCGCGCCGCGTCGATCTCTCTTTCGGTGTGCACCTCGACGAGGGCGTCCATGCCCAGCTCGTGGCAGAGCGACACCAGGGTCCGCAGCACATCCGGCTCCAGCAACGCGGCGATGAGCAGTACCGCATCGGCGCCCATCGCCCGCGATTCGTAGAGCTGGTAGGGCCCCAGCACGAAGTCCTTCCGCAGCACCGGCACCGCCACCGCCGTCCGCGCCGCCCGCAGATGGTCGGCCCCGCCGCCGAAGAAGCGTTCGTCCGTCAGCACCGAGAGCGCTCGAGCCCCGCCCGAGACGTATCGCCGGGCCAACCTGGCCGCATCGGAGGACTCCAGGTCGCGCAGCCGTCCCGTCAGCGGTGAGGCCGGCTTGATCTCGGCAATGAGGGCGAACCCGCCGCGCAGCGCTCCGGCGAAATCCCGGGCTGGCTCCGCCCCCCCGGCCTGAGCCCGCATCTCCTCCAGCGAGACGACCGCCCGCGCCGCCGCCACCTCCTGCCGCTTGTGGGCGGCGATGCGCTCCAGGAGGCCGGTCACGACGGGGCCTCCACCCGGGTGCGCAGGCGCAGCCCCTCCAGGCGCTCGTGGGCGGCCCCGGCATCGATCGCCCGGCCTGCCAGGGCCATCCCCTCGCGCAGGTCCCCGGCCAGCCCGGCGACCTGCAGTGCCCCTGCGGCATTCAGCAGGATGATGTCGCGCGCCGGCCCGGGCTCCCCGTGTAGGACCGCCTCCGTGATGCGGGCGTTCTCCTCGGGTGATCCCCCGGCCAGCGCGGCGGGGTCGGGAGGGTCGATCCCGAGGGTGCCGGGCTCAAGCGTGTAGGTGCGGACGGCGCCGTTGCGCACCTCCGAGATGCGGGTCGGCCCCAGGGTGGAGAGCTCATCCATCCCGTCCCCGTGCACCACCATCGCGCGCCGCGCCCCCAGTTCGGCCAGCACCTGCGCCATGATCTCCGTGAGGGCGGGATCGTAGGCGCCCACCAGGAGGTTGCGGGCGCCGGCGGGATTGGTGAGCGGGCCCAGGATGTTGAAGACGGTGCGGATGCCGATCTCGCGCCGCGGTCCCACGGCGTGCTTCATCGCCGCGTGATAGAGGGGCGCGAAGAGGAAACCGATGCCGATGTCCTCGATGCACCCCGCCACCACGTCGGATGACACCTGGATGTTCACGCCGAGGGCCTCCAGCACGTCGGCCGCCCCGGAGCGCCGGCTGACCGCGCGGTTGCCGTGCTTGGCCACGTACGCCCCGGCCCCGGCCACGACGAACGCGGTGGTCGTCGAGACGTTGAAGGTGCTGATCCGGTCGCCCCCGGTCCCGACGACGTCGACCAGGTCGTCCACCCGGGGCCGGATGCGCTGCGCCCGCTCGCGCATCGCCCGGGCGCACCCGGCGATCTCCTCCACCGCTTCCCCCTTCATCCGCAGGGCGGTGATGAAGGCGGCGATCTGCGCCGGGGTCGCTTCGCCGTCCATGATCACGCCGAGCGCGGCGTGGGCGTCCGCCTCGGTGAGATCCTGCCCGTCGACTACTTTCCGAATCGCGTCTTTGAGGTCCATGGAATCTTCACCTCGAAGCAGGGCTGGAAGGACGCTCCCCAAACCGACTGAAACTACCAC
>JACQGZ010000055.1 GCA_016199305.1 Armatimonadota bacterium
GAACTCGTCGCCCGCATCCGCGCCATCCTCCGCCGCACCGGCAGCGGGGCGGAGTTGCCCGACGCCGAACCCCTGCAGAGCGACGGGCTCCGTCTCGATCCGACCACCCACGAGGTCTGGCTGCGCGGCCGGCCCGTCGACCTGACGGCGAAGGAGTTCGAACTGCTAAAATTGCTGATGCGCCACCCCAATCGGGTCTTCACCCGCGACTTCCTGCTCGAACACCTCTGGGGCTACGACTACTTCGGCTCCAGCCGCACGGTGGACATGCACATCAGCCGGCTGCGCGAAAAAATCGAGGACAACCCCGCCGCACCCACCTTCATCCAGACGGTGCGCGGCGTCGGCTACAAACTCAAGGCGCCGCAGGGGGCGGCGAAGGGGCGCCGGTGATCGACCGCGCCCGCGGGGCCGAGGGTCGTCCGCGCGTGATCCGCTCTATCCGGTTCAAGCTGATCGCCACCTACGTGGCGCTGGCGGGGCTCTCCCTGGCCGTGGTGACCGCGGTGGTGCTCTGGGGGCTGCAGCGGCAGTACGTCGGCATCTACCAGTACGTGGCCCTGACGCAGGCGCGGCTGATCTCCACCATGCTCGCCGAGTACATCCGGGAGGAGCCCACGCCCCTCGCCGAGATGGAGGCGCTGGTGCAGCGCTTCAAGTGGCGCCCGGAGGTCGCCATCTTCGTCCTGGACCCCCAGGGACGCCGCGCCGACGCGCCGCCGGACCAGGCGCTGCCGCCCGAGGTGGCCGCCGCGCTGGAGGCCGGGGATGCCCGCAGCAGCGTGCGGGTCGATCCGGCGACGGCCCAGGGCCGCGTCTTCGCCGCGGCGCCGGTCGGGGAGCCGCGCGCGCCCTCGGCCATCGTCCAGGTGTCGATTCCGTCCGTCTGGATCACCCGGCAGCTGCAACGGCTGCTCCCCTGGATGGGCGGCGCGCTGGCGCTGGGGCTCGTGGCGGCCTGGTTCGTGGGCGCACGCATGGCGCGCAGCCTGACCGCCCCCATCGAGGTCCTCACCCGCGCGGCGGAGCGGATGCGGGAGGGCCGCCTCGAGGAGACCGTGGCCATCCGCAGCGGAGATGAGATCGGCCGGCTGGGTGCCGCCTTTTCCGCCATGGCCGGACGCCTGCGGGAGACCATCCAGGGCTTGACCGACGAGCGCCACAAAGTCGAAGCGATCCTGACCAGCATGGTGGATGCCGTCGTGGCCGCCGACCGGACGGGCCGCCTCGTCCTGATCAACCCGGCGGCCGAGGACCTCTTCGGCATCCGCCAGGATGGCCTCGGCCGGCCCGCCGCAGACCTGCTACCGTCCGCGCTGGCGTCCCTCCTCGTGGAGGTCGCCAGGACGGGGCGCGTCGTCGCGGCCGAACTGCCCGCCAACGGCGGAGACCGGCTGGTGGAGGTGCACTGCGCCCCCATCCAGGGCGGGGGGGCGGTCGCCGGGGCCGTGGCGGTGCTGCGCGACGTCACCGAACTGCGCCGCACCGAGCGGCTGCGCCGGGAACTCACTGCCAACGTCTCGCACGAACTCCGCACACCGCTGACCTCGATCAAGGGGTTCGCCGAGACGCTCCTGGGGGGCGCGATCCGGGACGAGGCGACCGGCCGCCGCTTCCTGGAGATCATCGATGCCGAGACCGACCGCCTGGTCAAACTCGTGGACGACCTGATGGACCTGAGCCGCTGGGAGTCCAAGGGTGCCACGCTCGAACTGGCGCCCGTGGACGTGCCGGCTCTGGTTGAGGAGACGATGGCCCATCTCCGCCCCCTTGCGGGCGCGCGGCGGCTCGCCGTTTCCCCCGGTCCCGACGACGCGGTGGTCCTCGGAGACCGCGACCGCCTGGCGCAGGTCCTGACGAACCTGATCGACAACGCGATCAAGTTCACCGGGGAGCGCGGCCGCGTCGAGGTGGGCTGGGCCGATCTGAACGGCGCCGTCCAGATCACCGTGCGCGACGACGGCCGCGGCATCCCCGCCGCCGACCTGCCGCACGTCTTCGAGCGATTCTACAAGGCCGACCGTTCCCGCTCCGCCTCCGGCGGCAGTGGCCTGGGGCTGGCCATCACCCGCCACATCGTGGAGGCGCACGGCGGGCGCATCGCGGTGCAGAGCCGCGAGGGCGAGGGGACGACCTTTACGGTGGTCTTACCGAATGGAGAGAACGGCAACGGCGTGAGATAGACAGCGTTTAGGGGCTGAGACCCGCACCTTCGCAAACCGAACTACGGGATCACGGTTTCCTCAGGTGCGGGTCTCAGCCCCTGAGGCGTGCCTTCACCCCGACCGGACGGTATCGGCCAGCGTGCGTGAATAAAGCTGGGGACCACATCCGAGGAAACCGTAATCTTGTAGTTCGGTTTCCGAGGGTGTGGTCCCCAGCTTTACCCACCCAGGTAGGCGCGGCGCACCTCTTCGTTCGCCTGCAATTCCTCCGCGCGCCCTGAGAGGGCGATCTCGCCGGTCTGCAGCACATACCCGCGGTGCGCGATGGTCAAGGCCATGTAGGCGTTCTGCTCGACGAGCAGGATCGTGGTGCCCTGCTGGTTGATGCTCTTCACCGTTTCGAAGATCTGCTCCACCAGCACGGGGGCCAGGCCCATCGAGGGTTCATCCAGGAGGAGGAGGCGCGGGCGGGCCATCAGCGCCCGGCCGATGGCCAGCATTTGCTGCTCCCCCCCGGAGAGGGTGCCCGCCACTTGGGCGATGCGCTCTTTCAGGCGGGGGAAGAGCACAAAGACCCGGTCCATGTCGTCTCTGATGCCCTGCGCGTCGCTGCGCGCGTACGCCCCCATCTTCAGGTTCTCTTCCACCGTCAGGCGGGCGAAGATGCGCCGCCCCTCCGGCGCGTGCCCGATGCCCTTGTAGACGATGACGTGCGGCGGCAGGGTGTCGATCGGCTCGCCGCGTAGCCGCACCCGGCCCTCCCGGGGCCGCAGCAGGCCTGAGATCGTCCGCAGCGTTGTGGTCTTCCCCGCGCCGTTCGCGCCCAGGAGGGCGACGATCTCGCCCTCCTCGACTGTCAGGGAGATCCCCTTGAGGGCGTGGATGTTTCCGTAGTAGACGTGGACGCTCTCCAGATCGAGCAGGGCCACCGCTAGGCCCCCACGCCGGCCACGCGCCGCGTGCCCAGGTAGGCCTCGATGACGCGCGGGTCGCTGCGGATCTGCTCCGGTGGTCCTTCGGCGATCTTCTCACCGAAGTCCAGGACCGTGACGATCTCCGAGATCCCCATGACCACGCGCATGTTGTGCTCGATCAGCAGGATCGTGATCCCCAACTCGTCGCGCAGGCGGCGGATAAAGGCCATCGTGTCCAGCGACTCGCGGGGGTTCATCCCCGCCGTGGGTTCGTCCAGCAGCAGCAGCTTCGGTCGGCTGGCCAGGGCGCGGGCGATCTCCAGGCGACGCTGCTCCCCATACGGAAGATTCCGGGCCAGAAAGTCCCCCTTGCCTCGCAGCCCGACGAACTGCAGCAACCGCAGCGCCTCCGTGTGCGCCTGCTCCTCATCCTGCCGGGTGCGCGGCGTGCCGAGAATGGCGCCAACCCAGGAGGACTTCAGGTGGGGGTGCATCCCCACCAGGATATTCTCCAGGCACGTCATGTTGGCGAAGAGTCGGATGTTCTGGTAGGTGCGCGCAGTGCCTAGATGGGTAATCCGGTCCGGCGTGAGCGTGTCAATCGCCTGTCCGTTGAAGAAGGTCCGTCCCTCTTCCGCGCGGTAGAAGCCGGTCACGCAATTGAAGTACGTCGTCTTGCCCGCTCCGTTGGGCCCGATGATGCTGTGGATGGACCGTTCTGCCACGTCGAGATCCAGCTGGCTGAGGGCGATCAGTCCGCCGAACCGCTTGGTCAGCTGATGCGAGGTGAGAATGCCCATCTACGCCTCCACCCGTTCGACGGCCGCCGGCTCCTCCGCCACGACGCCAACCGGCTCTTCCTTGTGCAGCTCCCGCCGCACCATCGCCGCCGGCCACAGCCCCTCCGGCTTCACCTGCATCATGATGATGAGGGCGGCGCCGTACACCAGGAAGCGGAAGTCCGAGAACTCTCGTAGCAGTTCGGGCAGGCCGACGAGGAAGAGCGAACCGACGACGACGCCGGGGAGGCTACCCATGCCGCCGACGATGATTAGGGCCAGGACGTTGATTGAGATGAGCAGGCTGAAGCTGTGCGGAAAGATCGAGCCCAGTAGCACGGCGAAGATGGCGCCGCCCATGCCGGCGAAGGCGCCCCCGATGCCGTAGGCGAGGAGCTTGACATTGACCAAGTTGATGCCCATGGCCTCGGCAACGTCTTCATCCTCCCGCATCGCCATCCAGGCGCGCCCCAGCCGGGAGTCCCGCAGCCGCGCTGCCACAAAGGCGATCAACACGCTGCTAGCCAGGGTGATGTAGTAGATCTGCGCCGGCCCCGAGAACTCGAAACCGCCAATGATCGGCTTGGGGACAAAGAGGACGCCCTGTGAACCGCCGAACCACGGCCGCAGCGCTTCGGAGAGAGCCAGCAGCCGGATGATCTCCCCGAACCCCAGTGTGGCGATGGCGAGGTAGTCACCGCGGATCCGCAGGATAGGCAGCCCGAAGAGAAAGCCGGCGATGAGGGAGACCACCAGTGCCACCGGCATGGCCGCCCAGAACGACCAGTGGGCGATGCCGTACTGGCCTGTGGAGGTGAGCAGGCCGACCGTGTAGGCGCCGATGGCGAAGAAGGCGACGAAGCCCAGGTCGAGCAGCCCGGCGAACCCGACCTCCAAGTTCAGGCCGAGCCCCATCAGGGTGTAGAGGCCGACCAGCACCAGCACCTGGGAGATGAACAGCCCGCCAGCCAGCGGGAGGAGTAGCGCCACCGCCACCGCCAGGAGCAGGCCCAGCAGGCGCACCAGGCGCTGCTGCGGCGGGGGGCGCTTCAGAATCCAGCCGCGCACCACGGGCTGCCGCGAGCGCCACACCGCGCTCACGACAAGGACCACCAGGAATACCCCAAGCGCACCGCGCGGCGGCAGTCCCTCGGGCACGAAGATGAACTGCCGGATGGCGGACCGGATCCCGCCCTCCTGCAGAATGATCTGCAGCAGCTCCTGGAAGAGACCGACGACGATCGTCACGGTGACACCGGCGCCCAGCGGTCCGCGCACCGCTCCGGGCAGCAACGTCGCGACCGCCCCCAGGGCGCCGGCCACGGCGCCCGCTGCGATGACGAGAGGAACGCCTGCCGTGCCCCGGCCGAACGAGATGATCTCTAAGAGGGTGGGCGAGGCATTGATGAACATGCCGCGCAGGTTCACCACGCTTGCCAGGACGAGCAGGGCGGACAGACCCACGCCGGCCGCCGCGCCCGCCAGCAGGCCGCGAGCCAGGGCGGTCAGGGCCCCGCCGATGCCCCGCCGGGCCGCCTGGTATCCGGCCCCCAGACCGATCAGCAGCAGCAGGAGACGCCCGAGGTCGATCACCCCAATGACGATCTCGCGCACGCCGAGGGCCTCCACCATCCCCGCCAGCGACACAAAGGCGGCGGCGCCGCCAAAGATCAGGCCCCCGCTGATGACCTTGCCCCAACTCCCCCGGTCGGTGCGCATCAGTCTGGTCCGCAGCGGTTAGGCCTTCTTGGTGGCCAGCCGTTCGCCGAGGATGCCCGACGGCCGGAAAATCAGCACCATGACCAGCATGGTGAAGGCGATGACGTCCTTCAGTTGGTACGGGGCCGGGATGCCGGTGGGATAGATGCCCGGGACCCGCAGTCCCTCCAGGAAGAGAATGGGTCCGACCGATTCAAAGATCCCCAGGAAGAGCCCACCGATCATCGCCCCGGGGATGTTGCCGATGCCGCCCAGCACCGCCGCGGTGAACGCTTTGATCCCGGGGAAGAACCCCATGAAGAAGTGCACCTGCTTGAAGACGAGCGCGTAGAGGACCCCCGCAGCCCCGGCGGCCGCTCCACCGATGCCGAACGTAATCACGATCACTCGGTCCACGTCGATGCCCATCAACGAAGCGACTTCCAGGTCCTCGGAGACCGCCCTCATGGCCGTGCCGGTCTTCGTGCGCATGACGAAAGTGTAGAGAGCGGCCATCAGTAGGACCGAGGCCACGATGACCACAGCCTGCGTGCGCAGAATTCCGATGCCGGCGATCACCCATTCCCCCGTGAAGATCTGCCACTCCGGGTAGGCCTGGAAGCCGGAGCCGAAGAAGCCGCGGAAGGCGTACTCGAGGAAGAACGAGGCACCGATGGCCGAGATCAGCGGAACCAGGCGGGGGGCGCGGCGCAGAGGTCGGTAAGCCACCCGCTCAAGGATCAGCGCGATCGCCGTCGCGGTGATCATGGCCAGGGCGAGGACCGCGGCCAGGCTGATTAGCGGACTGCGGTTCAGAAAGCCCGATCGCCCGAACGCGGCCGCCAGATAGAATGCGGTGTAAGCGCCCGCCATGAAAACGTCGCCGTGCGCGAAGTTGATCATGCGCAGGATGCCGTAGACCATCGTATAGCCGAGCGCGATCAGGGCGTACACGCTGCCCTGCGAGAGACCGAACACGAGGAGGTCCAGCCAGACGTTCGGCGCGTACTTGGACTTGAAGTCGCAGATTGTCAATGCACTCCGACAGCCGGCCTGGAAGGTGCCGAGACTGCCCCAAACGACCACCAGCAGGACGCTGAGGCGGAAGGCCCACAGGTAGGTGTTGATGATGCTCAGCCGCTGCCAGAAACTGCGCTGCATGCGCACCCCCCAAACCTAAGGGGGATGAGCCGGAGTGGTTTCCACGGCTCATCCCCCACCAGGTGACAGCCCGCGCTGCGTGGACCTAAGGATAGATCTTCTTCGGCTCGACGCCCGGGTTCCACTTCGCCGGGTCTGCCGAGTTGTGGATGTACATGGCGATCTTCGGGTCCGCGC
>JACQGZ010000003.1 GCA_016199305.1 Armatimonadota bacterium
AGATCGGCGTCATGTTCGGCTCGCCGGAGACCACCACCGGCGGGCGCGCCCTCAAGTTCTACGCCTCCGTGCGGATGGAGATCCGCCGCATCGAGTCGATCAAGAGCGGCGAGGAGATCAAGGGAATGCGGGCGCGAATCAAGGTCGTGAAGAACAAACTCGCCCCGCCCTTCCGCGACGCCGAGGTGGACATCTACTTCGGGCGCGGAATCTCCCGGACGGGGAGCCTGCTCGACACCGCGCACGCCGCCGGGCTGGTCACCCGCACCGGCACCTGGTTCGCCTACGGCGACCTCCGCCTGGGACAGGGGCGCGACAACGCGCGGGATTTCCTGGAGAACAACCCGGAACTGGCGCGGGAACTGGAGGCACGGACGCGCGATACGCTCGGCCTGCCCCGGCGCAACGGGGCCGGCCTCCGGGAGGCTCCCGAGGTCAAGCGAGAAGCCACAGGGGTCAAGGAGGCGCCGGTCAAGGTCAAGGTCTGACATGCAGATCGCACACATCCGGCCGGCGGGGCGGGGTGGCCATCTCCGCGCCGTCACGCTGGCCGACGGGCGGCGCTTGCTGGTCGATGCGGGGCGCGTCTCCCCGCTTCACCTCACCGAGGGGATGGAGGTCGACGCGGCGCTGGAGGCCCGGTTGGCCGCCCTGGACGACGAGACGCGCGCCCGGGAGGCCGCGCTGACCCTGCTGCGCTATCGTCCGCGCAGCCGCGCGGAACTGACCGCACGGCTGCGGCGGCGCGGCTTCGCCATCAGCACGATCGGCGCTCTCCTGGCCGACCTGGCGGAGGGCGGACTGCTCGACGACAGGCGTTTTGCTCGCCTCTGGGCGGAGAGCCGGGTGGCAGCCGGCAGAAGCGGACCGCATCGGGTGCGTGCCGAACTGAGGCTGAAGGGCGTCGCGTCTGAGGTGATCGATGAAGCCCTCGGCGCGGCGTTCGGCCCCGACCAGGAGAGGGACCTGGCGGCGGCCTTCGCGGAGCGCTATCTGCCGCGCCTGCGGGCCCTCCCGGCCGAGGTCCGATTCCGGCGGCTGGTCGGGCTCTTGCGGCGCCGCGGCTTCTCCGGCAGCGTCATCGCCCCGATCCTCCGGCGGCACGCCCGGGCCGGCCCGTCGGACGACGCACGGGAGGTCTCATGATCGGTCCCCCGCGGTCCGTGGCACGCCATCCCGACCGGAGCGAGGGCGGCCAGATTACCCTCGAGTTCTCGACACACAAAGGCGCACAACCGGAGCGCCCGGCCGAGCGCGCCTTGGAAGGGCTGAACGACGAGCAACTCCGCGCGGTGACCTTCGGGGAAGGTCCCCTGCTGATCGTGGCCGGCGCGGGCACGGGCAAGACCTCCGTGATCACGCGCCGCATCGCCTGGCTGATCGCCTCCCGCCGGGCGCGCCCCGCCGACATCCTGGCGCTAACCTTCACGGACAAAGCCGCAGCGGAGATGGAAGAACGTGTCGACCTGCTCGTTCCCTACGGCTACACGGACATCACGATCAGCACCTTCCACGCCTTCGGCGATCGCGTGCTGCGGGAGCACGCCCTCGAGCTGGGGCTCGCCCCGGACGTGCGCGTCCTCTCCCGCGCCGAGCAGGTGCTCTTCCTGCGTGAGCGGCTCTTCGAGCTCCCATTGCAGTATTACCGTCCGCTCGGCGACCCCACGCGCTATGTCGAAGCGCTGATCGCTTTGTTCAGCCGGGCCAAGGATGAGGACACCGGGCCGGAAGACTACGTCGCCTTCGCCGAACGCCTGGCCAGGACGGCCGAGGGCGCCCCAGACGACGTGGAACTTCGGGACGCCGCCCGCCAGCAAGCAGAACTCGCCCAGGCGTACCGAACCTACCAGACGCTGTTGGGCCGGGAGGGGCTGGTCGATTTCGGCGACCAGATCACCCTGCCGCTGCGTCTCTTTCGCGACCGCCCCGGCGTCCTGCGCACCTACCAGGAGCGCTTCCGCTACATCCTGGTCGACGAGTTCCAGGACACCAACTACGCCCAGTTCCAGCTGGTCCAGCTGCTGGCGGGGGAGCGGCGCAACATCACGGTCGTCGGGGACGACGACCAGGCCATCTTCAAGTTCCGCGGAGCGTCCATCAGTAACATCCTCGGCTTCACCACCGCCTATCCCGAGGCCACCCAGATCGTCCTCACGCGCAACTACCGCTCCCCCCAGCCGGTGCTGGATGTGGCCTACCGCCTGATCCGCCACAACGACCCGGACCGCCTGGAGGTCCGCAACCAGATCGACAAGCGGCTGACCGCGGTGGGGACCTCCGGTCCGGCGGTGCAGCACCTGCACTTCGACACCCTCAGCAGCGAGGCCGACGGCGTGGCCGCCCACATCGCCGCCCGGGTCGCCTCCGGGGCGTATCGGTACAAAGACTTCGCGATCCTGGTGCGCAGCAACAACGACGCCGACCCGTTCCTGCGCGCGCTGAACCTGCGCGCCATCCCGCACCGCTTCACCGGCAACCGCGGCCTCTACAACCGAGAGGAGATCCGCCTGGTCCTGGCCTTCCTGCGCGCGCTGGCCAATCCGGCCGATAACCTCAGCCTCTACTACCTGGGGATCTCGCCGCTCTACCTGATCAACCCCACCGACGTCGCCAAGGCGCTGGCCTACGCCAACCGGCGCAACCGCACGCTCGAGTACGTCTTCCGCCGGCTGGACGCCTTCCAGGATCTGGCCGCAGAGATCGGCCCGGAGACGCGGGCGGCGCTGGACCGCCTCCTCGACGACCTGGACGAGATGCGCCGACTGATGAAAGACCACGCCACCGGCCGGGTCCTCTACACCTACCTGGTCACCCGCACCGGATATGTCCGGCGGCTGGCCACGTCCGAACTCGCCGCCGACGAAGCGGCGGTGCGCAACCTCGCCCGCTTCTTCGACATCGTCGCGCGCTACGGGGAGATCGCCGCCTATGACCGTGTCCCCGAGTTCGTGAAGCACCTCGACGACCTCATCGCCGCCGGGGACGATCCGGCCGTGGCCGAGGCCGATCCCGACACCGACGCGGTGGCCGTCCTGACGGTGCACAAGGCGAAGGGGCTGGAGTTCCCCGTGGTCTTCCTCATCTCCGCCGTGGCGGATCGCTTCCCCACCCGCACCCGGGGGGAACCGATCCCGCTGCCCGATCCGCTGGTGAAGGACGTCCTGCCGCAGGGGGACTTCCACCTCCAGGAGGAGCGCCGCCTCTTCTACGTGGCGATGACCCGCGCGATGCGCGAACTCTACCTGAGCAGCGCCCGCGACTACGGCGGGGTGCGGCCGCGCAAGGTCAGCCGGTTCGTCCTGGAGGCGCTCGACCGTCCCGCCCCGGAGAGCGCGGCCTTCCGCGCCGCGCCCACGGAGACGATCCAGCGCCACGCGCCCCCGGTGGAGGGGCAGCAGACGCTCGCCGGGGTGATCCCGCCGGAGGAGCCGGTGAGCCTCTCCTTCCGCCAGGTGGACGACTACAACACCTGCCCGCTGAAGTTCAAGTACACGCACATCCTGCGGGTGCCGCTGCTGCGCGACCACCGTGTCGTCTACGGCAGCGCCGTGCACGAGGCCGTGCGCGAGTACAACCGGCGCCGCGCCCGCGCCCAGCCGGTCACCGCCGCCGACCTGCTGGCGGTTTTCGAACGGGCCTGGATCAACGAGGGCTTCATCAGCCGCGAGCACGAGGATCAGCGCCTGGAGGAAGGGCGGCAGGTCCTGCGCACCTTCTTCGAGTTTCAGGAGGGCATCGGGCGGCGGCCCACCTTCGTCGAGGCGCCCTTCTCCTTTCAGGTGGGACTCACGCGCGTCCGCGGACGCTGGGACCGCGTCGACCTGCGCGGGGAGGACGCGGTCGTCATCGACTTCAAGACCAGCGACGTGCGCACCCAGAAGGATGCGGACCGCCGCGTCCGGGAGAGCCAGCAGCTGGCGATCTACGCGCTGGCCTACCGGGAGGTGTACGGCAAACCGCCGGACCGTCTGGAACTCCACTTCCTGGGCCCGCAGCAGGTGCTGGTCGGCGAGACGGAACCGGACGAGCGCATGCTGGCCGAGGCGGCCGAGGTCATCGAGCACGCCTCGCGGGGCGTCCGCGCGCAGCAGTTCATCGCCACCCCGGACTACTATCGGGCCTGCCGCTACTGCGCCTTCAACTCCATCTGCCCCTACACCGCGACCGGCGACCCACTGCTGCCGGAGGCGCCGGAGTGATCACGCTCCTGCACATCGCCGATCTGCATCTGGGCATGGCCTTCCCGGTGCTCGGCGAGCGGGGACGGGATCACCGCGAGCAACTGAAGCGGACCTTCGCGCGTATCGTCGATCTGGCGCTGGCGGAACGCGTCCACCTCCTCCTCATCGCCGGGGATCTGTTCCACTCCCACCGGCAGGGAGAGGGGACGCTGGCGTTCGTACGCGAGCAGTTCCTGCGGCTGCGCCAGGGCGGGATCCGTGTCGCCCTGCTGGCGGGCAACCACGACCGGCTGGGGGAGGGAAGTGTCTGGGCGCGGGCCCGGATCGAAGAGGCCTGCGATAACGTGACCCTCTTCGGACCCGACCCGCAGGTGAAGGTCTTCGGTGATCTCGACCTCGCGGTCGTGGGGCAGTCGGTCGGCCCGGAGGGTCCGCAGCCGCTGCGGGCCTGGCCGCGGGAGCGCTCTGCCCGCTTTGCCGTCGGCCTGGCGCACGGCAGCGCCTACCGGGAAGGCGTCGTGGAGGCCGGGTCGATCCATCCCGCCGATGTCCGCGCGCTCGGCCTGGACTATCTGGCCCTCGGCGACTGGCACACCGCGCAGGTGGTCACCGGACCGCCTACCCCGGCCTGGTATGCGGGCGCGCCCGAGTTCCTGGCCATGGACCAGGAGGCCGGCCAGGTGATCCTGGTCAGGATCCCCGCCCCGGGGCAGGCGGAGGTGACGCCCCACCGGGTGGGACGCCGGCGCTACCGGCGGTTGGAGGTCGACGTCTCCGGCCTCGAGGCGGACCGGGTGCGGGCCCGCCTGGCCGCGGAGGCCGACGCCGACGCGGTCCTCGACATCATTCTGACGGGGACGGTGACGCCGGGGCAGGCCCTCGATCCTCGAGAGCTGGAGGAGGCGCTGGCGGAGACCTGCTTCCGCGTCCGGCTGCGCAATCAGAGCCGCATGTGGCTGGACGGGGCGGCCCTGGATGCGTTCCCCGAGCGCACGCTGGCGGGGCGGTACATCCGCCTCATGCGCGAGCAGGCGCAGACGGCCCCGCCGGAGGAGCAACCGATCTTGGAAGAGGCGCTACAGGTGGGAGTGGGCCTGCTCCTCAATTCTGAACTTAGTAACACGGCGGATCGAATGTGAACGCATCCAAAGGCACATCTCTGACGAGTCTTCCTGACCATCGGGCTGTCCGCAAGAGTCTGGGGGCTTGGTACACCCCCATTTCAATGGTCCGCCCACTGGTGCGGTGGGCAATCCGGACTCCCCATGACCACATACTCGATCCTGCGGTGGGCGACGGGATCTTTCTCGCTGAGGCAGCGCGCCTTCTTCAACAGGGTCGGGGGAGTCGAAGAAGCCCACAACTTCACGGTTTCGATGTCAACCCGGAAGCGGTCGCGGCGTCGGCGCGAACTATCGCCGATGTACTAGGCCCCGCTGCCGCGCCCGATCTGCGAGTGGCCGACTTCTTTCAGATCGACCCTCCGACGAGTTTGTTCGGTGACCTTGGGTATGTCGACGTAGTAGTCGGAAACCCGCCGTAGGGTGAATCTGGGTTCGGGAATGCGTCTGGTCCGGCTGCGCATCCGTCACTTCCGCCGATTCGACGAGGCGGTCTTCTCGTTCGACCCGCGCCTCAACGTCCTCGTCGGCCCCAACGAGGCCGGCAAGTCCACGCTCCGACACGCCATCCTCACCGCCTTTTTCGTACACCCAGCAACGACGTCTAAGAAGGTCGCGGAGTGGAGGCCCTGGGGAAGCGAGACCCTTGGGGCAATCGCGGTGGAGTTCGAAGCCGAGGGCCGTCGCTACGAACTGCGAAAGGATTTCGAGCGCCGCCGAGCGGATCTGCGCGACCTGACCCACGGGCTCACCTGGGAGGGGACTCAAGCTCAGGAGCGGGTGATCCAGGCGCTCGGGCTCCCCACGGAGGGGCTGTACCGGGCCACCGCGATGATCGAACAGACCGACATTGCGGTCCTGCGCGCCGGGTCTGTCGACATCGGCGACAGGCTGTCCCGAGTTGTGCAGGCGGGCCCGGGGGACGCGGAGGCCGGCGCCGTGATCAAGCGATTGGACAAGGACATCGTCGAACTGGAACGGGGCCTCGACAAACTGGCCAAGAACCCCGGGACAATCAAGCGGGTGCAGAACGAAGTGGAAACGCTGCAAGCGCAGCATGCGGACCTGCAGCGGCGGATCGCTCGCCTCGACGCTCAACGCGACGAGCTCCGGCGGATCACAGTCGAGCACGAAGTGGCGGCGCGGGAACTGCGCGACCGGGAGGCGCTGCTGGGCGAGAACCAGATATTTCTCACGCTGGAAGCTGAACTGCAGCCGCTGCGCACTCAGGAGCGTCAGCTCGCCGAGCGCAGCGCCACCATCGAACGCGGCTACGAGCGTCTGGCGGCCATCCGCCACGACCTGGAGGCGCTGCAGGCCCAGGGAGTCCCTGACGACACTGCCATGGCCCGTCTGCACGCCGCCCAGGGCGCCGTCCAGACGCGGCAGGACGAGGCTAGGCGACAACAGCAGGCGATCCGGGCGGCGGAGACGCGCCTGCAGAGTCTGACGGCGGAGCCAATGGCAGGACCCTGGGGCCGCGCCGTGGTCCCCGCGGGGATTTTCCTGGTCGTCGCCTTAATTGCCAGCGTCTTGGGAGCGCTGCGCCAGCTCACCGCGCTGCTAGCCGCCGGAGCACTTCTGTTCGTGGCCGGTATCGCGCTCGTCGTCGCGGAGGCACGGCGGCAGCGCCATCGGGCCGAACTGCGATCCGAACGAGAGAACTCCGCCGCTCGCCTAGAAGAGATGCGCGCGGGCCTGAATCTGGCCGAGGAGGCTTTGTTGGATGAAGCGGAGGCGCTGCAGGCGGTCGTGGCGATCACGGGGAGCGCCACGGTGGACGAGGCTCTGGCGCGCCACGCCCAGCTACGGGTGCTCTCTGAGGAACGGACGGTCGTGCAGGGACAGCTCGAGGCCCTCCTCGGCCGCGCATCGCTCGAGGCGGTACGGGAGGAGCTCGCCCAGACACGGGCCGACATCGCGCGGCGGGAAGCCGCGCTCGCGCGGCCGGAGGCGTTGACGAAACGTCTTCCGCAGCTACAGGTACAACAACTGGAGCACGACGTGAAGGACCTAAGTCAACGGGTCCACCGCCTCCAGGCGCGGCAGGACCACCTGGAGCGGGAAACCGCGGAGGGGGCGCCAGACTACGAGGCGCTGGTCGTCCTCCAGGAGCGCCTGGCTGAGCGCCAGGAGGTGCTGGAGGCGGCCCGGCGGAAAGCCCGCGTTTACCAGGCCGTTCGAGAAGGACTGCACACCGCCCGTCAGCAGACCCTGATCCCGGCGAGACGGCTCGTGGAGGAGCGGGCGGGGGAGTACCTCGGTCTCCTGACGGGAGGGGCGTACGACCGAGTCCACGTCGAGGAACCGCCGC
>JACQGZ010000004.1 GCA_016199305.1 Armatimonadota bacterium
CCGGGCGCCGGATGTCGTCCACAAACATCCCGCGGCCGGTGAGCAGCCGGGGATCTTCGTTGCGAGGGATGCGCTCGCCGAACCAGCGCGTCGGCATGAGACTAATGCGATTCGCATCGCTGGCAGTGCTCTCCTTCGTACCGCGAAGACCGTCTGTCCCTGGTTCCTGCAGGTGGGTGTTGAGCGCTAGGGCTGCCGGACCGGCGGCAGGTCTCCCGGTTTGAAGATCCCGATCTGAAAGATGCGCCCGATCAGCACCGTCTGGCTCGGGTCGTTGACGACGCCGAACTGCAGCCCGAGCGCCGGGTAGCGGATGAGAATGACCTTCTCCTTCGGGTACTCCCATCGTTTGTACGTTTTGCCGTAGACCTCCTCGGCTTTGGTGAACCGATCGAGGAGGCGGACGCCTTTGTCCGTGAGGTACTTGCCGTTGGCCCCGAAGGCGCTGATGACGCGGGTGGCCTTCGTCTGGGCGTTGAGGGAGAGCCAGATCCCCTCGGCGCGCCATTCGTAGAGGATGATCTTCTCCTCCTTGAACTCCTCGCGCTTGTAGACCGTGCCGATCGCGTCGATGATCTGATTGACCGTCATGGCGAGCCGGAGCGGCCCGACCCGCTGGCCGGGCACGATGACCCCGTCGCCGAGCACCAGGACGCCCGGGGAGGGCTCGGGCCGTTCTCCCGGCCCGGCCCAGACCGGCAGCGCGCTCACGATCAGGAGCAGGCTCAGTAGAGCGGCACGCACGCGCATCACCTCAAGGAAGAGCATTCGCGGCACCTCAAGGAGAAGTATTCGTCTCGCGCAGAATTTTCCCCCGACCCGGCGTGATCGAACCACGCGGGCCCAAAGCGGGAGGAGGGGCGACGGTGAAGCGCATCGTTCTGATCGCCACAGGGGGCACGATTTCCACGCGGGACGTCGACGGGAGCGGGGCGCGTCCCATCCTCCGTCCGGACGATCTCCTCAGCGCCATCCCCGGGCTGGATCAGGTGGCGGCGGTCGAGCCGCAGGAGTTCGACTTCATCCCCGGCGCGTACATGACCGCAGAGAAGATGGCGCAGTTGAGCCGGCGCGTGAGCGAGACCCTGGGCCGCCCCGACGTGGAGGGTGTCGTCATCACCCACGGCACCGATACCCTGGAGGAGACGGCCTACTTCCTGTTCCTTACCGTCGCCTCCGAGAAGCCGGTGATCGTGACGGGGGCGATGCGCAATGCCTCCCAGATTGGTTTCGATGGCTACCGCAACCTCTACGACGCCGTGCGCACCGCGGCGGCCGACGGGGCCCGGGGGCTGGGCCCGCTGGTCGTGCTGAATGAGGAGATTCACGCGGCGCGCTGGGTGACCAAGACCAATGGCCAGAAGGAGGACACCTTCCGCTCGCCGGCGGCCGGGCCCGTGGGCGTCGCCTACGGCGACCGCATCGCCTTCTTCATGCGCCCGCCCCCGCGCCGGGTCTTGGAGCCGCGCATTGACCCTGGGGTGGACCTGATCCGACTGTGGGCCGGCTGCGACGATCGGTTCATCCGCGCCAGCCTGGCGCACGGGGCGCGCGGCATCGTCCTCGAGACCTTCGGCGGCGGCCGTGTCCCGCCGGCGCTCCTGCCGGCGATTGATGACGCCCAGGCCCGCGGAGTGATCGTTGCCGCCACGACGCGCTGCCTGACCGGCGGCATGTGGGACATGTATGGCTACGAGGGCGCCTTTCGGGACCTCCAGCGGCGAGGCGTGCTCTTCGCCCAGGATCTTCCCGGACATAAGGCCCGCCTGGCGCTGGCGGTGGCGCTGGGCAACGGCCTTCCCCGGGAGCAGGTGCGGGCTCTCTTGGGGGCTAGCTGAACGCTCCGGCCCCGCGCGTCAGCCGCCCCGCCCCTCCCGTGGCTGCGCCCGGCTCCGACGTTGATAGGCGAAGAACCGATCGGCCACGGCCGGGAGCGTCCGCCCGAGGGCAATGAGCGGCCGGTACCAGCCGGGGACGACGACCTCCGGTCGCGGATCGCGCAGCAGACGGACGACCGCGTCGGCGACCACAGAGGGTGGCGCCAGCCAGCGCGGCGGCACACCGCGGATCATCGGCGTGGCAATCCACCCCGGCAGGACGGCGCTGACCGCGATGCCGTCGGCCGCCACGGCGCGCCGCAGCGCCTCGCAGAACGCGAGCACGGCGGCTTTCGTCACCCCGTAGATGGAGCCCGGCGCCATGATCCGCCCGGCCACCGAGGAGACGGCGATGATGTGCCCCTCCCGCTGCGCCTGCATCGCCGGCACCACCGCGCGGGCGCAGCGGACAACTCCAAGCAGGTTGACCTCGACGATGTCGGTAACGGCCGCATCGGGGAGCCGCAGCACCGAGCCGCCGCCGATGCCAGCATTGGCCACCAGCACGTCGATCCGGCCCCACGCCGCCGTGGCGGCTGAGGCCATCTGCTCGATCGCCACCGGGTCGCGCACGTCGGTCGGCACCACCAGGGCCTCACCGCCGGCATCGCGCACACGGGCGGCAACCTGTTCGAGGAGAACGGCCCGCCGGGCCGCCAGCACGATGCGCATGCCTTCCCGACCAAGCCGTGCTGCGATTGAGGCTCCGATGCCGCTACTGGCTCCGGTCACGATCGCAACCCGCGAGGCCAGTCGGTCCCATCCCGTCATCGCCGTCTCACTGCCCACAGTAGCACGCGGGTGTGGCAGGGATCCTGCGGGATGCCGGCCAAGCCTGTGTGGGATGGCAGCATCCGGGCGTTTCCTCGTGCAGACCGCGATCGTGATCCTCGCGGCCGCCAGTCTGCCCGTCCCGCGGCTGATCGCCGCCGCCCCGGCGACGCCAGCACCACCGCTGCCGGAGTGCCGGCAGACGAGCAGCGCCGAGCGGCCCAAAGCGACGACAGACGATCTGGCGAATTGCCTCTTTGAGCGGCTCGGCGGGGGCCGGATCCGGGTCACGGCGGCCTATACCTATGCGTCCTCCCTCGGCCGCCAGAACATCTTTCTGGGCGTTGACGTCCTGGCTGCAGGAAATCGTCTGAAATGGTTCGGTTACCGCCCGGCGCCGATCACCCCCAGCAGCGGGACCGCCTCGATTGAGGTCGTCTTTGGTCTGAACAACCCGCCCACGCGCACCCTGATCACCGATCAGATCGAACTCTTCATGTACATCGGCGGGGGACAGATCTTCTTCCGCAAGCTGTTCAACCTCAGGCTGGAGTGGCAGCTCTAGCGGACGGGAGGCGGTCCGTGTCACGGATCTCGGTGGGCATCGTCGTTGCCCTTGGGCTGGTGGGGCTGATCGTCGTCGTCAGCGCCGCCGTGCAGATCGTGCTCGTCCAGGCGCGCGCCCCAGCGTCACCCGCGCTCGCCCCGGCGCCGCTCCCGGCCGGTGAGGGGGTCGCCACCGCCGCGGTTGCCCTGACCCCCAATGCCCTCCTCTTGGGAACGATGATCCGATCCGTCATGCCGGCGATTATCAGCATCGTCCTGCTGATCCCTTCCTCGATCGTCGCGCTCTCCCGGGATCGTGCGCCCGAGCATCAACGCTGGGCCACGGCTGCCATCAGTAGCATCCTCACCTACTGGTTGAGATAGCTAGACGCTGTCGCTCTGCAGCCGCTGCGCCACTAGTCGTTCCGCGACGGTCAGCGCCTGGCGCATGGGGCCCGGATCGGCGATCCCTTTCCCGGCGATGTCTAGCGCGGTGCCGTGCGAGGGCGTCGTGAGAACAAATGGGTAACCCACACCCACAGAAACCCCACGCTCGAAACCGATCAACTTGGTAGCTATCTGCGCCTGATCGTGGTACATCACCACCACCACATCCAGGTGACCGGCCCGGGCTAGGCGGAAGATGTGGTCGGCGGGATAGGGTCCTGAGACGGCGATGCCTTCCTTCGCGGCGGCGGTGACGGCGGGCGCGATCACGCGCCCCTCCTCGTCACCCAGCATGCCGCCTTCGCCCGTGTGCGGGTTGAGCGCGGCCACCCCGATCCGGGGGATGACCTTGCCGCGGGTGTCGTCCAACCCACCTGCCGCCGCCTTGCCGGCGCCAGCCGAGATCCGATGGGCCAGGCGTATCGTCCGCAGCACCCGCTCGGTGGTGATGAGCGAGGGGATCTCCCGAAAGGGGACGTGTGCCGTCACTCGCGCCACCCAGAGCAGGTCGCCGCCCCCCGGGTGAGGGATGACGTTCACCTCATCGTAATCTGTCACTCCGGCCAGGGAGGCGCACAGGTCGTACTCATCGCGGATGCGATATCCAGCGCGGATGATCGCCTCCTTGTTGAGCGGGGCAAACACCACCGCATCGGCGGCGCCGTCGAGGGCCAGGCGCACCGCCTGCTCCAACCACCGGGCCGCCGCCCCCCCGGCGGCCGGGCTCATCCGGCCGACTTCCCAGCGTTCCTCCGTTGGCAGATCGAGGAACGGAATCCCCTCGGGGCTGATCGGCTCCGGGCGCCGTGCCGGCCGCACCGCGGCGGTGACGCCCACGGTCTCCCCGGCGCGCCGCCACACCGCGGCGTCGCCGATGAGTAGCACCTCCGATGCGGACCATCCCGGCAGCGCCTGGGCCAGCACTTCCGGCCCGATCCCCGACGGATCACCCATCGCCACCGCCAGCCGCGCCACTCCGCCACCTCCGGCAGGAGTCTTCCTCGGTCCCGTCCAAGCCCCTGGAGACCACATTGTCTACAACGGGACCGATTCCCTGGGGGCCGCCCGCGTGTCTGTGACCGAGGCGATTGCCCGCTTCGCCCTCGAGACCCGCGAGATTCCAGATGAGGTTCGCACCCTCGCCACCAACCATCTGGTGGACGGGGTCGCCGTGATGCTGGCGGGCGCGACGGAGGAGAGCGGGACGATCGTCCGCGCCCACCTCCGCGACCTGGGCGGCCGGCCGCAGGCCGCCGTCCTGGGGTCGTCGCTGCGCGCGCCCCTCCAGTCCGCCGCCTGGGCCAACGGCACCGCCGGGCACGCCATGGACTACGACGACACCCAGCTGGCCACGGACCCGCAGAGCGTCTACGGACTGCTGACCCACCCCACCGTCCCCGTCCTGGCGGCCGCGCTGGCCGCGGCGGAGGCGCAGGTCGCCTCGGGCGCCGCCCTCCTCGACGCGTACATCATCGGGGTGGAGGTGGCCTGCCGCACCGCGGACGCGATCCACCCCCGCCACTACGGCGACGGGTTCCACTCCACGGGAACTCTCGGCGGGTTCGGGGCCGCGGCCGCCGTGGCCCGCCTCTCCGGCTGCGACCTCGACCAGACGCTGCGCGCCTTCGGCCTGGTCGCCAGCATGAGCGCCGGCCTGCGGGAGAACTTCGGCACGATGACCAAGCCCTTCCACGCCGGCCGCGCCGCCGAGGGAGGCGTGCTGGCCGTGCTGCTGGCGCGGCGGGGATGGACGGCGGCCCGGGATATCCTGGAGGCCAGGCGCGGCTTCTACCGCGCCGCCGCCGGCGGCTTCAACCCCGCCAGGATCGAGGGGCAACTGGGCCGACCGTACTTCTTTCTGGAGCCGGGGATTTCGATCAAACCCTATCCGTCGGGATCGCTCACCCACCCGGCCCAGGACGTGCTGCTCGGGCTGGTCCGCCAGCACGACCTGCGCCCCGAGCAGATCGAGCGCATCGACGTCGGCGTGAACTCCCACGTGCCCAACGCGCTGATCCACACCCGGCCGACGACCGCCCTGGAGGGCAAATTCAGCCTGCAGTTCGCGATGGCCATCGGCGTGCTGGAGCGGCGGGCGGGGATCGCCCAGTTCGTGGACGCGAAGGTGCGCGACCCGCGGACGCGTGCGATGATGGAGCGGGTGCAGGTGCACGTGGATCCCGCCATCGAGGCCCTCGGCTACAATGAGATGCGCATGACCGTGGAGATCACGCTGCGCGATGGGCGCCGCCTCTCCGGCCGCGCCGATGCGGCCAGGGGGCATCCCCGCACGCCGATGTCGCGCGCGGACCTGCGCGAAAAGTTCATGGACTGCGCCACCCTGGTCATACCGGCCGCCCAGGCGGAGACGGCTCTGGAGCGCCTCTGGAGCGTCCGTCAGGTCGAGCGCGTCCCCGACCTCATGCCGCTGTTGGTGGGCAGCGCGCCATGAGCGTCTCGATCATGGACCGGATGGCGCCGACGGCCCGGCGCATCATGGAACAGGTCCTGGCGGTGCGCCCCGGGGAGCGTCTGCTGGTGGTCACGGACTTTGACCGGCCGCGGTCCATCACCGACCTGCTGGTCGCCACGGCCGGCGGCTACGGACTGCACCCGGTCGTGGTGACGATGCCGCCCCGGGAGGTGGGCGGGGAGGAGCCCCCGCCGGCGGTCGCCGCGGCCATGCGCGAGGCCGACGCCATCATCGTGCAGACCTCCCACTCCATGACCCACACCAACGCCGAGCGCGACGCCCTGCGCGCCGGCGCGCGCGTCTGCAACATCCGCGAGGTCGATGAGGAGATGATGACCACCGGCGGGATGACCGCCGACTACGAGGAGGTGGACCGCATCACCCGGCGGGGGGTGGCCCTCCTGGCCGCCGCCTCCGCGGCGGGGGTGACCACCCCGGAGGGCACGAATCTACAAATGGACCTCACC
>JACQGZ010000044.1 GCA_016199305.1 Armatimonadota bacterium
CCACTACTCCGGGAATCTCGGTTGATTTCTCTTCCTCCGGGTACTGAGATGTTTCAGTTCCCCGGCTGACCTTCCCGCACCTATGGATTCAGCACGGGATGACGCGGTATGACCCGCGCCGGGTTGCCCCATTCGGACACGACCGGATCGAAGGTTGCTAGGCACCTCCCCGGTCCTTTCGCCGCCGACAGCGTCCTTCTTCGGCCCCTGGCGCCAAGGCATCCACCGTGCGCCCTTAGTAGCTTGAGTTACCCGCCTTAGGAGCAGCTCTACAGAGCCTGTAACACCTTGCATGTTGTTACAGGTGTCTTCCCTATGCAGTTGTCAAAGTGCGCCGCCCGATCGGCTGACCGGGCCCCGGCCGGAGCCGGGAACCTTCTCGCAGGCACAAAAAGAGGGGATGAGCCCATCCCCTTAGACGCTCATCCGATGCACCGTATGCGATTGTTACCCGCTCTGGTACACCCAATCCCTCCTTATACGTGCCAAAGGCTATTATACCGCCGGGTTTGACCCTGTCAACGCCTGGGTCCGTGCGCCCGCGCCACCTGCCCCAGCGGTCAGACCACCAGGCAGGTCAGGGTGTCCACCACCCCATTCACTCGCTGAATCTTCGAGACAACCAGGTCGCCGAGTGACTCCGTGTCCTTTGCAGAAGCCATGCAGATGCCGTCGTACGGCCCCGTGAGGACGTGGGCCTCCCGCACACCCCGCACCCGCGCGACCCCTTTGATCGCCGCGCGCGCCTTGCCCGGCGCGAGTTTGAGCAAGACCACCGCTGTCACGGCCATGATCATTCTCCCCCTTCCACTGGGCTGCGGGTCTCTATTCTGCGACCCTGGCCGGCTCTCCCTCTACCGGAACGTCGAGGATCGTCCCCTCCGCCGGGATCTCAACGGGCCGGCGGTCCCGCGCCCGCCGGCCGGGCCAACGGGTGAGCGTCACCCCGACCAGGGTGACGGCCGCGCCGAGGGCGTGCACGGGCGTGAAGGCCTCCCGCAGCACGGTCACCGCGATCGCCACCCCGAGCACCGGGATCAGATACCCGTAGGCGGCCACCCGGGTCGGCCCAATCCGGCCGATCCCCTCATACCAGAAGAGATAGCCCAGCGTCCCCGCGCCGAAGGCGGCGTAGGCCAGCTGCGCCCAGGCGGCGGTGCTGACGTCCCAGGACTGCCGGAGCAGCTCAGGGACCGCGGCGACGACGAGGAGCAGCGTGCCGAAAAGCATGCCGACCCCCATCACGGTGATCGTGGCATAGCGGCGCAGCAGCGGCAGCACCAGCACCGGCGTTACGGCGTAGGAGGCCGCGGCCAGGAAGGTAAGCGCGTCGCCTTTGAGGTGTCCCCCTGCGAGCGCTCCCCCGGCCTGCACCAGGGTGAGGGTGCCCAGCATGGCCAGGCCGATCCCGGCGCCCTGGCGCCAGGTGATAGGCTCGGCGCGCGTCAGCCAGACCATCAGCGCGGTGATCACCGGCGAGACGTTGATGATCAGCACCGAGTTCGTGGCGGTGGTGAAGCGCAGCCCAGTGCTGAAGAAGATCTGGTAGAGGCCTACGTGTAAGATCCCGAAGACCGCCGCCAGCGGCAGGTCCCGTCGGGCCACGCTGAGGGGACGGCGCAGGAGGGCGAGGAGGACGAGCATGCCGCCCGTCGCCGCCACGAAGCGCACCGCGGCAAAGGCCAGGGGCGTGAATTCGTCGTAAGCAGATTTGATCACCGTGAACGATGACGCCCACATGATCGCCGTGATGACGACGAACAGATCTCCCAGGCCAAAGCCCCTGCGCACGCGCCTTCCTCCTGGTGAGGTAATGGAGACTAGTATAGGGCGGAGGGTGCGGGGCGAACAGCCGGCGAACGGAGGCGGGCGGCGCGGGGCAGACGCGCACATGAAGCAGGCGCGGGTGAATACACCCGACTAGATCGGAGCAGGGCGTGCGGCGGTGCGGAGTTCGGAGGCCAGGTAACTGAGGCGCGCGTGCTGGGACGAGGCGTCGTCGAAGAGATCCACCGCGCGCGTCAGATAGGCGGTCAGGTCCGCCAGTGTTCTGCGCTGTCCGCCTGCGACGGCATCCCTGTCGGCGGGCAGCGGCTCCCCGGAGGTCAGCAGGGCCAGCACGCGTGGGACCGCCGTCGCCAGCCCGTCGGCGATGCGGCTGCGCACATAGCGCAGGCGATCATCCCCCTCGCCGGGGGCGGCCTGCAATTCCTCGAACCGCTCGATCATGCGTTGCGCGCCCCAGTCGAGCAGATCCTGATAGAGCGCGGCGCATCGCTCCGCCGTCAGCATGCCCCGTCGCACCAACGGGGACGCTTCGGGAACGAAGGCTTCGCCGGCCCCCCAACGGGCCAGCATCTCGTTGTAGACATCCACCCGGTCGCGAAGCCAGTCTAGGGGACGCTCCTCGGACAGCGGCGCCACCCAAGCCGCACCCTCTCCATCTGCTGATTCCTCATCTGATGCCAGTTCGGTGGGTGCGATCGGAGCCGGAGGATCGTCTTTGGCCGGTTCGGCCCCGTCGACCGACACCAGCGGCCCGTTGAGTGCGGACTCATCCTTATAGTTGAGTGCGGACTCATCCTTATAAAGGAAGGATTCGGCGACGTCGGGCACTGCCTCCGGCTCATCCGGGCGAACCTGGCTGGCGTCGCCGGTAGGATCTGGCTCAGACACGCGCAGGTCATCCTCTCCCGAAGGGGCGGCCTCCACCTCCTCATCGACGGTCAGAAGATCCTCATCCGCGAAGACCTCTTCGATCTCGCCATCACCGTCCCGAACCGCCCGTGCCACGCCGCTGATGAAAGCCTCGAGTTCTTTCTGGAGGGAGCCGGCATCAGGCCCCGATGGGATGCCGGCCTGCGCGGCCCGCCCCAGTTTGCGCGCCAGCGCCCCTGCGTGGAAGCGCGCGGTGTGACGAAAGGCGAGGCGGACGCGCCTCAAGGCCGCGGTGACCTCGGCGTCCTTCTTCGCCTGACGCACCAGCCGCTCCAGCTCTTCGAGGTCGGCGACGAGGTCGGCGCCGCCCCGCCGGAGGATCTCCTTGACCAGCCCGCCGGCGTCGGCTTCCGGCAGATCATCGGCCACGAGCAGCGGGAGCACCGACGGCAGCGGGCGATCCAGTTCGGACGCAATGAGGATGTGACCAAAGGCGGCGACCAGATGGTCGAGCCGTCGCAGCCGACTGAGCACCTCACCTGCGTCGATCGAGGTCATCTCTCGCCTCCTGGCAGCGCCGCGCTATTTCAGCCGGTTGAGCAACGCCTCTGCCTCACGCGCCGCGGCACTGGCGGGCGCCACCGCGATGACCTGTTCCAGGGCGGCGCGGGCCTCGGCGATCCGGCCCACCCGGACGGCGGCGCGGGCAAACCAGAGATAGGGGCTGGGGGCGTCGGGACGCATTGCGCTGGCGGCGCGGAAGCGGGCCATCGCCGGACCGTACCATCCGCCGCGATAGAGCTCCACGCCCTGGGCCATCAATCCCTCAAAGTGGGCCCTGGTGTTGACGACGGTCGCCGCCGGTGCGGACGTGGTGGCAGGCGCCGGCGAAGGAGATGGCGGAGGTGTCGACCGGGCGACGACGGGCCCGGCTTCGGGAATGCGAACGGTCAGCACCTCGCCGCTGCGCTCCCCCACGCGAAGGGTGCCCCGCCAGACTCTCCTGCCGCGACGCACCGTGAGGTGAAGCACCGTCCCCGGCGGGTGCTCGAGGCGGAGGGGGGTCGCGCCCTGCCAGACGCCTCCGATGAACACCTCGGCGCCGCTGGGGTCCGAGCGCAGCACGAGCACTACCTTCCGCGGCGCGTCCGGCGGGGGCGTCGCCTTCCGCGTCGCCTGTGCGACCGGAGCCGGCGCCGCCGTCACGGGGCGGTCTGTCGGTCCCGGAGCCGGGGCTGCGGCGGGTCCCGCTGCCGGCCTGACGCGCGGAGCGGCAGGCGGAGATGGCAGGACGGCGGGATGGGAGATGTGCACGTCCTGGCGCGTCGACGCTCCCCCGCGCCAGATCCGCGGCGCCGCGACGAGGCCGGCGACGAACCCCACGACGGCGATCACGACCAGCGCCGGGACCAGGGCCGGTCGCCGCGATGCGACATCCTCATCCGGCCCGGTCCTGCGACGGGCAGGCGCGTCGCGACCGGCTAGTGTGGGAGGTTCGCCCGCCACAAACACCGCGGCCTCTGGTATCGATTCCACGCGCGCCGGTTCGGGGGGCGCCGGGGGAGTAACCGGCGGCGCCTCGACGGGCGCCGCCTCAGTGAGCTGTTCCACAGGTGGAGCGCCCGCGGCGTCCGATGGGGCGGAGGCGACCGGCGGCGAAACCGGCTGCGCGGCGGCCTGCGCCCGCGTTCCCTTTGGCGGGGATTGCGCAATCGCCAGCGTTGAGCGGAGAAACGCAACCAGGCGTTCGGTGCCCTCCCTGGCGGCATCGCCTTTCCGATGGAGTGTCAGCGCGGCCTCTCCGAAGGTGAGGGCCTGCGCCAGGAGCGCCGTGGCCTGCGCGTCCGTGCCGCCGGCGGGACCGCCCTGGTCCACCCACGCCTGGCGGGCGGCGAGCGCCTGGCGGCGCAGGGCGATGGTGGCGACCCGGCGGATCCGCTCGCGGAGCGTCTCCAGTCTCCTATCGTCCAGTCCGGTGCCGTCCCCGCCCTTCGGCCCCCCGGCCGCCGGGGCCTCGTCAAACAGCGCCGCCGTCGCCTCATACAGCGCGGCCGCCTGGCCCGGCTGAGCGGTTTCCTCGGACGCGAGCGCGCGCGCCCGCCGATAGAGGTCGGCGAGCGCCATGTGAGGGTTGGAGGCGATGTTCACCGCAGTTTCGTGTCGAAACGCCCGAGATCACCAGGCGCCTTCATGCAGGTCCTACTGGGGAGTATACCCAGGTCGGTGAGGCCTTAGGCTCCGCGCGAAGACGCGCGCGGGGGGATCAGCCCACCTTCTTCAGCTTGGAGAGGTACTGCTTGCGGAACTTGGCCACTTTCGGAGCGACCACGGCGCGGCAGTACGGCTGGTAGGGATTCCGCTGAAAGTACTGTTGATGGTATTCCTCGGCCGGATAGAAGGCCTGAAATGAGGTGATTTCGGTGACGAACGGCCTATCCCAAAGGCCCGCCCCCTTCAGCTCCGCGATCACCTGTGCCGCCGTCGTCTGCTGCTCCGGAGAATGGTAGAAGATGGCCGATCGGTACTGGGTGCCGGTGTCACCGCCCTGCCGGTTGAGCGTGGTCGGGTCGTGGATCGTGAAGAAGACCTCCAGGATGTCACGGTAGGAAATCACAGACGGGTCAAAGGCCAACTGCACGACCTCGGCGTGACCGGTGGCGCCGGAGCAGACCTGTTCGTAGGTGGGGTTGGGGCGAGCGCCCCCCGAGTAGCCGGAGACGACCTTCTCGATGCCCTGCAGCTGCTCATAGACGGCTTCAAGACACCAGAAGCACCCACCGGCCAGCGTGGCGATCTCTCGCCCCGTTGTCCCCGCTGGTTCCTCCTGCCGTTGCATCATCAGAAGGCTCCTCTCGCCCGGGCCGGCGCCTACGGCCCGAGCTCGGTGAACTCGGGCTGATACCTGATGAGCCCGGCGTGATTCTGCCACGCCCCCGCGCGCAACTCAAGAGCCATGAAGACGTCGTCGGGCACGTTGAACTGACTTCTCACGCCCTATGCCGTCGCCGGGATGAATCCGAAACGGGGATAGAACCACGGATGCCCCAGCACCACCACCCGCGTGTGGCCGGCGTCGCGGCATTCGGCGAGCCCGGCTTCGACGAGCCGGGTCCCGATGCCCCGTCGCTGGACCTCAGGCAGCACGTCCATCGGCCAAGCGCGACCGCCTCGAGGCCTCGGGGCTCCACGGTCACGGGGCTGATGAGGATGTGGCCGACGACGCGGCCGTCCTGTGCCGCCACCAAGGAGAGTACTACTTTGCCCCGGGCGCGGAGGGCGTCGACAACGTTGGCCTCGGCCGGCCGGCCGAAGGCCTGCTCGTTCACGTGCCAGATCGCCGGAACCTCTTTCGGCCTCTCGCGACGTACTACGACGCGGTCTTGCATTCGGAGGATCATGCCGGAAGATCAGGAGCGGCCGCGAGGCGTCTCAAGTCAATGCCCCTCCCTCACCGCGCGTGGCGCCGGCCACGATGGCGACCTTGCCTGCAAGCGGCTTTACGCGGGAGGCCTCTCTACTGCTGTACCGGCGCGTACTTGGGCTGGTACAGCTCGACCTCGTGGCCTCCAGGCATGCGGAATCTGGTTACAAGCCCGTATCCTTCGTCCGTCACGTCCGACGTGAACTCGACCCCGCGCACCTTCAGGTCAGCGACAGTCTGGTGGATGTCGTCGCAGTAGAACGAGATCTCGTGGTAGGCCCGGTCCGCAGGATGACAGCCGATCTCAGCGGCCGAAGGGTCGAAAATCAGCCAGCCGTCCCCCACGTCTTTGAACGGCAGGCCGAGTTTGTCACGGATGAACGCCCGCAGCTCCTCGGCCTGGGGGGTGTAGAACATCGCATGGACGCCCTTGATCATTGCTGCCCTCCCTGCCTGGACTGACTCAGGAGGCCCCGTTCGTTATCTGGCCTCCAGGATCTCCTTCAGCTTCACCAGCTCGGCGGCCTCTCCCCGCTTCAGATCGCCGGCCCATGAGCGGCTCGAGGAGCGTCCAGAACCCTCGCAGCTGGACCTCACCCCAGGTACTCACCCGAGTCGATGAGGCACCTGTGGCCTCGCATTCCATGGCCCCCCGCCACCTCATCGGCCCCTGGGAGAGACTACGGAATCCGCCTTTTAGGCCACCGGCTTCGGGTGAAGC
>JACQGZ010000051.1 GCA_016199305.1 Armatimonadota bacterium
CACTACACTAGCGCAGGTCGAGCGGGACGTACTCGCGCCGCATCGGGCCGACGTATTCGGCCCGGGGGCGGATCAGCCGGTTGTCGGCGTACTGCTCCAGGATGTGCGCGGTCCACCCGCTGATCCGGCCGACCGCAAAGATCGGCGTGAACAGGTCGAGCGGAATGCCCATCGACACATACACGGAGGCGGAGTAGAGGTCCACGTTCGGGAAGATGCGCTTCTCGTGCGTGACGACCTCCTCGACCTTCTTCGTCATCTCGAACCAGCGCAGATCGCCCGCTCGGGCCCCCAGCGACCGCGACAGCGCCCGGAGGTGTCGGGTGCGCGGATCCTCCGTGCGATAGACCCGGTGGCCGAATCCCGGGATCTTTTCCTTGCGCGAGAGCTTCCCTCGGATCGTCCCCTCGACGCGGTCGATCGATCCGATCTCCTGCAGCAGTTTCATCACGCCTTCGTTGGCGCCGCCGTGCAGCGGGCCCTTGAGCGTGCCGATCGCCGAGGTTGTCGCGGAGTAGATGTCGGAGAGCGTCGCCGCCGTCACCCGGCCGGCGAAGGTGCTGGCGTTCAGTTCGTGATCGGCCTGGAGGGTCAGGGCGACGTCCAGCGCCCGCACATGGTCGGGGTCGGGGGGCGAGCCGACGAGCATCGCCAGGAAATCCGCGGCCTGGGACAGCTCCGGCCGGGGGGCCACCGGAGACCGGCCCTGGCGGAAGCGGTGGTAGGCGGCGATGATCGTGGGGAACTGCGCCACCAGGCGGGTGGCCTTGCGGACATTGGAGGCCGTCGTCTGGTCGTGAACGTCGGGATCGTACAGGCCGAGCGCCGAGACCACCGTGCGCAGCACGTCCATCGGATCGGCGCTGCGCGGCAGGGCGCCCACCATCCTCAGCACGTCGGGAGGGAGTGCGCGCGCCTCCCCCAGTTCGCGGCGGAGGGCGTCTAGCTGAGCCCGCACCGGCAGCTCGCCGTGCCAGAGGAGGTAGACGACCTCTTCGAAGGTACTCCCCTCGGCGAGATCGTGGATGTCGTACCCGCGGTAGAGCAGCCGCCCCTCCGCGCCGTCCACGAAGGAAACGGAGGAGAGGGAGGCCACTACGCCCTCCAGCCCGGCCTGCACCTGCGGATGCGCTCCTGAGGCCGTCACGCCGCCCTCCATCCCCCGTTCGTTCCGACGATGCTAG
The DNA here is from genome assembly GCA_016199305.1 of Armatimonadota bacterium. GTDB lineage: Bacteria > Sysuimicrobiota > Sysuimicrobiia > Sysuimicrobiales > Humicultoraceae > JACQGZ01. The sequence goes on from JACQGZ010000051.1 coordinate 1,185, forward strand.
CGTACGGACCGCTGCGGCGCGCTGTCAACGGGAGCGTTACAGCAGGCGGAGCTGCGCGGGCCGGGGTGGCGGTGGCTTCACTTCCGGAGGGCGCCGGGGCGGCACCGAGAATCCGGCGCGCGCCTTCAGCGCGGCGACCACCTGCTGAATCCGCTGCTGCGTGGCCCGCGGCGCGTACTTGCCGCGGTAGAGGCGTTCGTACTCCGGTACGAGCTCGGGCCGCCGCTGCTCCAGGTAGCCGAAGAAGGCCTGTCGCGTCACGTCGCCCAGATAGAGCGCATTGGTGGAGAGGGCGGACGCCCCGTACTGCTTCGCGGCGGCGACCACGGCGGCCAGGTGGGCCTCGTCATCCGTGATGCCCGGCAGGACCGGGGCCAGGAGGACACCGGTACGGATCCCCGCCTCCGCCAGCGTGCGCATCGCCTCCAGACGGCGCTGCGGCGGTGGAACGTCCGGCTCAATCTCCTTCGCCAGCACGGGATCTACCGTGGTGATGCTGAAGAAGACGAAGGCTCCCGGGCCCTCGGCCAGCTGCCGCAGGACATCGCGGTCACGCACGATCATGCTCGACTTCGTGACGAGGGCCGCCGGCGTGTCGTAGTCTCGCAACGCCTCCAGAATCTGCCGGGTGATCCGATACGCCCCCTCCGCCGGCTGGTAGGGGTCGGTTGCCGTCCCGATGTGCACCTGCTCCCGCTCCCAGGTGGGGCGCGCGAGTTCCCGGCGCAGGACCTCCGGTGCGTTGACTTTGACAAAGATGCGGGATGACCAGTCGTTCACGCCGTCCTGATCGAGGTACCAATGGGTGACACGAGCGAAGCAGTTGTGGCTGACCACCCCGTTGGCGATGAAGTCGCCGGTGCCAGTGGTGATGTCAAAGAGCTCCTTGACGCCTATCGGCTCGATTTTCACCACCCGGAGCGCGGCGGAATTCTTCAATGCCCGGCCAGCGATGTCCGTCTTTCTGGAGATCGCCGGCCTGACGCTGTGGAAGAAGCGGAGGTGTGTTGTTAGACCTTTGGGGATCCGGACAACATGGATCGGTTTGCCTGGCACTTCTGGGCGATACTCCAGGGTAAAAGGCAAACCGAGGCGGCGGAGGCATCGGATGATCGAGTCGATGATCGCTCGATCGGTATTGGAGATGCGCAGGATTCCTCGGCCATAACTACCTTCGGCATCATACATGCCTGCAAGGAATCCCGCGACCCAACTCTGGGGGGGCGACGACGGCCAAGCGATTATGGCTTCAATGTCCTCAACGTGACGGCGGGTCTGAGTTAATATCGCTTCAATACGCTTCGTCGTGGTCGTAGCCCCTTGGCAGACATACTGACGCGTAGGGACAGAGAAGGCTTCCAGATACTTCTGTGCGCGGCGTAGTGCTTCGTCGTCGACAAGGGCGAGGCGAAATTGACAATGCCTTCCTTTCCGCCCTTCGCGCTTCTCGGGATATGGAGCCACGTCACCGTCACCGCGAGTGATTCCACACAGGTAGCCGCGTCGATAATCGATATCAGGGGGTGCCCCCGCTGCGAGAGGGCCTACACCAATGAGTCGGTTGCCTGTTGTCAGGTGTGGTCTGCGAGCAGGACCCTGTTCGGCCCCCGTGACGAACTTCCAGCCTCGGTTAGTGAGAAATCGGTGATCACCACTTGCTGTCAACTCCGTTCCATCTTCAAGGGTGATCCTGTATGCGGGCTTTCGGACACCCCAGTGTGCCAGAACGATCGTTTTCTGATAGCGCCGGTAGCGTCCATCTCTAAGGGTCCCATAGACCTCATCACCGACCTTGAGATCGCCGAGTAGTTTCGTGGTCCGGTTGGCCATGAGGATCGCCGTGCCGCCGTCTTGGCAATAGATACAATCATGGGCGCATCCTCTATAGGGATTGATCGACCAGCGGAAAGGCATCCCCTGGACGCGGTTCAGGACGGACTTAACCTGAATCTCGACCCACTCCACCTGGGGCGTGATCCGGACGCCTGTGGCCCGAAAGAGCCTGGGAGAAATGGGGCGGGGAGGGTCCTCTTGAGCTGGAGGAGGCGAGCGCTTTTCATCAACTCCAATGGCCATGACAATCCCTAATATATGCGAACAAATGTTCGTATGTCAAGTGCACCGGGGCAACCGAGTCCAGACGGCCTGCTAGACCTTGCGGAGGACGTTCAGGAGAAGGGTCTCCACGCTGAGGATCCCCCGGGAGGAACCGCCTCGCATCAGCGCCTCAAGCCGCCGCCGCGTGGGGGCCTCGAGGAACGCGGTGCTCCGTGTGCCCAGGTGGTCGTCCAGAAGGGCAAGTGTGCGGAAGTAGAACCGGAAGGGGAATGTCTCAGTTGAAAGGAGGGTGAACAGCCCCTCCCGGAGCGCCCGCCGGACGGCGCGGTCGGCGGCCTCGTCGTCCGCGAAGCTGCCTTCCTCCAGCACGCCGACAGGGATCTCCCGCCGGCCCCTCAGGCCGAAGAGCGTCGCGAGCACGTCGCGCCGTCGCCGACCCTCGAGCCGGCGATTCGGGCGAAGATCCGCCAGCCAGCCTCCTGGAGTCAGGACCCGGTGGATCTCTTTCAGGGCATGGACCATGCCCTCATGGGTCATTCATCAGAGCGACCAGGAGCAGATGACGACCGGGAACGCGCCACCGCCAAAGGGCAGCCGCTGACCCGTTCCCACGTCAAACCGGACCCTGCCTGCCAAACGCCTCGGGAGCAGGCGGCGCGCCGTGGCGATGGCCGCCGCGTCGGGATCGATGCCGACCACGGACCGCGCCACACCAGCGATGCGTCGCGTCAGCCTGCCTTCGCCGCAGCCGATTTCGAGCACCCCGGCTCCCGCCAGCGGGAGCCGGCGCAGCAGAACCCGGATCTCGGTGCGTTCAGGATCTTTGCGTGTGCCTCTCATCGTAGGGTGGCCGGCGCGGCGCCCGGGCGATCAGGCCCGGCCCGTCACCGCAGTCCGCTCCGGCGCGACGCCGTAGATCTCCCCGTATTTCTGCCAGAGATAGCGCAGGTACGGTTCTGAGGTCAGCCGGCTGCCGGTGGCGCGCTCCAGCAGGTCCTGGGGGAAGAACTTCCGCCCATGCACATGGACCTGCTCGCGCAGCCAGCCCAGCAGCGTGCCGAACTCGCCCCGACCGATCTCATCCATCAGCGCCGGGTGCGCCCGGCGGGCGGCCTCGAACAGCTGCGCCGACATGACGTTGCCGAGCGTGTAGGTGGGGAAGTACCCGATCTGCCCGGCGGACCAGTGGATGTCCTGCATCACGCCGTCGGCGTCAGTGGGAGGGACGACGCCCAGGAACTCCTGCATCCGCGCGTTCCAGGCCTCGGGCAGGTCCCGCGCCGCCAGGGTCCCCTCCAGCAGCGCCCGCTCCAGTTCGTAGCGCAGGATGATGTGCAGGTTGTAGGTCACCTCGTCCGCTTCGACGCGGATGAGGCTGGGAGAGACCCGGTTGACGGCGCGGTAGAAGGTCTCGGCGTCCACATCCGCCAGCTGCTCGGGGAAGACCTCCCGCAGGCGCGGGAAGTAGTGCTGCCAGAAGGGCCGGCTGCGGCCCACCAGATTCTCCCACATCCGGGACTGGGACTCGTGCACGCCCAGGCCGGCGCCGCCCGCCAGGCTGGTGCGCTCCAGCGTGGGCGACGAGCCCTGGCCGTACATGGCGTGCCCGGCTTCATGGAAGATGGCGAAGACCGCCGAGGGGAGGTAGCGTCGGTCGAAGCGGGTGGTGATGCGGACATCGTCGCGGGAAAAGCCCGTGGCGAAGGGGTGCGGGGCGCGGGCCAGCCCGCCGCGGGAAAAGTCGTAGCCGAATCGTTCCACGACGGCACGGGCGAACGCCTCCTGCTTCGCCTCCTCGTATTCATGGGTGAGGAAGGCCGCGTCCACGACCTCTCGCCGCTCGCCGATCGCCCGGACCAGCGGGACCGTGCGCTCGCGCAGTTCCGCAAACAGGGCGGTCACCTCGCGCGAGGTCATCTGCGGCTCAAACAGATCGAGGAGCGCGTCGTAGGGATGGTCCTCATACCCCAGGTAGTCGGCGGTCCGCCGCGCGAAACCGACCATCTGCTCCAGGTGCGGGTGGAAGAGGGCGAAGTCGTTCGCCGGTCGGGCCCGCCGCCACACCTCGACGCTGGTGGCCTGGGCCCGCGTCCGTTCGGCCACGAACTCGGCGGGCAATTTGGTCGCGCGGTCGTAGTCGCGGCGTGTCATCCGGATGAGCGCCGCCTCGTCCGAGTCGGGATCAAGACGCGCCGTGTCTGCCTCCGCGGCCTCGAGCAATTCCCGCGTCCGAGGCGCCGTGAACATCTCGTGGCTGAGCCGCCGCAACGTGGCCAGCTGCTCCGCCCGCGCCCGACCGCCTCCCGGCGGCATGTGGGTCTGCTGATCCCAACTGAGCACGCTGCCGGCCGCATAGAGATCCACGATCGGAGCCATGTGCGCCTTCAGGCGCTCGACGGCCTCATGCGTCATTCCAGCCATGCGAAATTACCTCCAATCAGGGCCGCTGAATGTCTCCCAAACGCGGACAGGCCGGTGGGGGCTTCCTCATCATAGACGGACCGTTTCGTCGTGACCAGCGTCCTGCGGGTCGAACGGCGGCGGCGGCGGCGATGGAGCCGCCGGCTACGGTCCCTGCTTCTCCCGCACGGCGGCGGCGTACACTCTGGCGAGAAACTGATCGACCGGCGCCCGGTCGTCTGTGAGGAGGACGGACGGACCCGACTCAAAACGGGTGAGGGCCTCACCGGAGAGCGCGACGAGTTGCACCCACGCCGGCACCCCCGGCGGCCGGCGCGTCAGAATACGGTCCGGATCGAGAGGCCGCCGGGAGGCCAGCAGGACGTACGTGGTCTGCACCGCCCCTTCCCAGTTCCCGCCTACGGGCAGGACGGCCACGTGCCGGAAGACCTGCCGCAGGGTCCGGAGATAGGAGCGCAGGAAGAGGCCGGCGCGGCCGTCGACCAGGTTGACGACGTACACGCCGCCGGGCTTCAGCGCGTCGGCCACCAGTGTGGCGAACTCCACCGTCGCCAGGTGGTAGGGGGCGGAGTACGCGTCTCGGAACGTGTCGCCGAAGATCAGGTCGTACAGGCCCTGCGGCCGCCGGAAGAAGAACTGCCGCCCGTCCTGATGCCAGATCTGGATCGCCGTGGCGCGCGGGAGGCCCAGCACGTCGTAGCCGACGGCGGTGACGGCCGGGTCGATCTCCACCACCTCCAGCGTGGCCGCGGGATACACCCGGTGCAGGTATCGGGGAAAGACATAGCCGCCGCCGCCGATGAGCAGCACACGCAGCCGCGGCCCCCCCGCAGGATCGCTCCACGCCGCGGGGTCCTCACCGGCTCCATTCGCCGGGGGCGTCATCGCCGCGTAGTCGGCCGTGGCCATCGCAAAGCCCTGCTCGTACTCATACAACAGCGCCGTCGGGTCCCTCAGGTCGATGTAACTGTGGAAGAGGCTGTCCAGCGCCAGCACCCGGATGTCCTTTCCCTGTTCCAGCACCCGGATGCAGTAGTAGTTGGACTCGCGCAGGCAGGGACTCGGCACCCAGCCGGCGACCGCCGCGACCAGGACCAGCGCGAAGGCGGCGGCCGTGGCCCCGCGTAGCGCCGCACGCACGGCGCGGCGGCGATCCGGCTCCCCCAGCAGCACACCCGCCAGCAGCACCCCTTCGGCCACGAGGAGGATCAGCGCGCGCGTCCCCAGCCGGGAGATCAGCAGGAAGCCGGTGGCAAAGGTCGCGACCACGCTCCCGACGGCCTGGACGGCATAGACGCGGCCCACGAGACTCCCTGCTGCGGGCACATCCCGCAGCGCGATCCGGATCACGATCGGCGACGTCGTCCCGAAGAGGAGCGCCGGGAGGAAGAGCATGCCGCCGATCAGCAGGGGCAGACTGAGCCACGGCGGCAGCGCCGCCAGCATCCCGCGCGTCACGCCCGGCCAGAGCTGAGAGTAGAGGAACGGCGCGGCCAGCACACCCAGTGTGCTGGCGCCGGCGAGGACCAGCACATTCCCCAGCAGGCGCCGCGAGGGGTCGCGATCGGCCAGCCACCCTCCGAGGCCGTTCCCGAGGCTGACGCCGAGGAGGATCACCCCGATCACGCTCGCCCAGGTGTAGAGCGACGCGCCGAAGAGGGGCGCGACGATGCGGGCCCCGGCCAGTTCCACGGCCATGATGGCCGCGCCGCTGAGCGCCGGCACCAGAGAGAGGAGCGGCCCAGGCGAGCCGGCCACACGCAGGCGCGACATCTCCGACTGGGACGGGGGACGCACGGGCGAGGCCTCGGCCTGTCGCCTGACCAGCAGCGGCGCCACGGCGAGGGCCCCCAGTCCGACGCCCGCCGCCGTCACGATCGCGCGGACCCCAAACCGCTCCAGTAGCAGGAACCCACCCAGCGTGACGCCCAGCACGTTGCTGGCGGTGGCGACCGCGCTCAACCCCCCGACCGTCCGTCCCGCCCCCTCAACCGTCCGCAGCGTCAGGCGTGTGGCAACCGGGGTGACGGCGCCTAAGAGCGCACAGGGGAGAAAGAGGACGGCACCGGCGATCACTACGACCCGCCGCAAGACCGGCGCGCCCACCCACGCGTCGCGCAGGGCCGCCGCGAGCGGCAACGTCAGCAGGACGGTGAGGCCGGCCAGGAGGAGCGTGAGAGCCAGCAGGCGGGGGGACGGGAAGCGATCGGCGAGGCGTCCACCCACCGCGTCGCCGACGGCAAATCCGGCCAGCACGGTCCCGATGATCCCCGTCCAGGTCTCCAGGGAGATGCCCACGGCGGGGGCGAGCAGCCGGCCGGCGGTGATCTCCAGCAGCAGAATACAGAACCCGGCGCCGAACACGAGCGGATAGGCGATGCGGGGGGACCAGCGCACGTGAGTCACGAGACGGTGGTGTGGACGACGTTCCTCCAGGCCCGGGGCCGGACGCTGCCGCGCGGGCGCCTGTTTCCTGCCCAAGACACCGGCAGCGAAGACCTCGCCGGCGGGTGGCGGCGGCGCGGATGCGAAACTAGCGGCCGGGTCCGGAGCGACGGCGGTCGAGGCCGATGAAGCGGCTGTGCTCTCTGTCGAAGTACAACTCGATGGTCCCGGTGGGACCGTTGCGGTGCTTGGCGATGTGGATCTCGGCGATGTTCTTCTTCTCGGTCTGCTCGTTGTAGTAGTCCTCGCGGTAAATGAAGAGCACGAGATCGGCCACCTGCTCGAGCTCCCCCGAATTGTGAATAATTAGCCCATTGGCGACAAAGTTATGCGTTCCCGGCATGACAAGATCAAAGACCGCTTCCTTCCCGATCGGAGACACACTTGTCACTCTATCCCAAAGAAGATCGCTGGAAGCCATCCTCGAAATCCTTTCATTCCCACGCCGTTCCGCCAACAGGGCAGCCCTAGGTCTGTCCAAAGTCTTCCGTCGCTGCAGTCTGAAGCCCAGTTCCCTCCAGGTCACACCAAGTGCTGCCTTGGCTTTCCAGAGTTCCTCGGTCGCGGAGTATGGCAATCTGTCTCTCTGTGGCTTATGGCGCCTGGTGGCCAACTCCGCAAGGCATTGACTGACAAGCCTGTCCTTCCTCCCTTCGATCCCGATGAGATTGCAAACAGCGCCTAAATGAACTGGATCCTCCTCAAGAGTGTGTGGGTCTGCGCTGATGAATGAGATTGACTGGCGGCGCTGGTAGCTCCCGTCACCGACCAGGTAGCCCAACAGGCGCATCCGGTCAGCATTCAGCTGCGGAGGCTGAGGCCGGAATACAGGCAGCCGTCGCGCTGCTCCAACTAAGTCTCCGGGCTTGAATGCTGAAACCTTCTTCCATCCCTCCGGCGTCAGAATGGGATGGTTGGCCGTAGCCTTGAGGCGCCGTCCGGTGCTCGTGCGGATCTCAAAGACCTCATTGTCACCCTTCTCCAGGACAGCGGAGGGCCGCACCGGCACCAGCCGCCCGCGGCGATCGAGGGAGAGCAACCGCGGCCACTCCTCGCGGCCGGCGAGCTCGCCGACCCTGTGCCGCCGCCCGGTATCGGCGTCCCACACCACGGTGTCGGCGGTGACGCATTCCCTCAAATGCGACAGCTGCGGCCGGCGATTCCCCAACATCTCCACCGCCCGCGACAGTTGCGAGATGGCGATCACCGGCACGTTCAGTTCCTTGGCCAGCGACTTCGTGGCCCGGGCGATCTCCGAGATCTCCTGCGTTCGGTTCTCCGTGCGCTTGTAGGAGTGGATCATCTGCAGGTAGTCGATGATGATCAGCCCCAG
>JACQGZ010000047.1 GCA_016199305.1 Armatimonadota bacterium
GGGTATGCCCGTCCGCAGAACCCACTAGACCTGAGGGCGCGAGGCCGCGCAAGGGCTGAAACCCGCGGGTACCATCAGCGATTCGACGACCGTCCGGCAAGCGTACGCACGAAGGCCGAGGACTCCACCTGACGAAACCGTAATCCAGTCGTTCGGTTTCGGAGGGTGGAGTCCTCGGCCTTCAGGGCCTAGCGGGTGCCCTCGGGCAGGACGAAGGTGTTGGAGGTAACCCCCAGGCGCAGGTTTGGCAGTTCCTGAATCGAGAGCGTGATCTGCGTCATGGCAATGAACCGCGGGAAGTTTTCCAGCCGCCGCAGGAAGGTCAGGGCCTTCTCGTAGGTGCCCTCAAAGCCCAGTTCCAGCTTGAAGAGCTGATACGGCGGCGCAGCCGGCCCGGGCTGGCCGGCGGGCTGGCCGCCCGGGGCCGGAGGCGGCGCGGCGCCGGGCAGACCGGCGCTGGGGGCCTCCAGGGGACCGGGGCGCAGCAACGTGAGTTTGACGCCGCTCTCGCCGGCGACCGCCTGCATCTGCCGCAGCAGCGCGGGGATCTCCCGGGCGGCCGGCAGTTTCGCCTCAATCGCCTGGATGCGCTGCTGGCGGGTCTCGAACTCCCGCTCCAGTGCCTCGCGCTGAGCGGCGAGCTCCTCCATCTGCCGCAGGCGCGCCAGCCGCTGGTCGAGCCGCGCCTGCAGGTCCTTCAGCTGGGTCGTCTTCGGGGTGTAGACGAACAAGTAGAAGACGCCCACCATCGCCGCAACCAGCACCAGGCTGATCAGCATGCGCTCGCGGCCGCCGATTCTCATCGCTGGCCCTCCGGAGTGGCGGCCGGCTTGACCAGGCGACCGGTCACCTGATACTTGACCACCTCGACGGACCCGATCTTCTCCCGCTCGGCGTTGGAGAGGTCGAGGGCCTCAAAGAGCCGGGCGGACTCCAGGTTGTCCATCAGCCGGGCCACCGCCACGTAGGACATCGCAAAGCCCTCGAGGGTGAAGGATCGGGTGTCGGGGACCGACAGGGTGCTGAGCCAGACGTCCCGAGGAATGAGCACGCGGATGTTGGCCAGGATGGAGGAGGCCGGCAGCTGCGTGGCCAGGAGTTGCGCCAGCAGCTCCTCCTTGCGCTTCGCCTCCTCGATCCGTTTCTTCAGCTCCTCGACCCGCTCGACCTGCGGCTGCAGTTGTACGATCTTCGCATCCGTGTCCCGGATATCGGTGTTTTTGTTCGCGATCTGGGTGGAGAGGGCGAGATACCAGCCCACCAGGACGGCGAAAACCAACAGCGGGATCCCGATCTCCAGGAGTGGCCGCCCGCTGATGCGCCGCCGCGGCGCCCGGGGCAGCAGGTTGATCCGAATCACGACTCGTCCCCCCCTCGCAGCGCCAGCCCCACCGCTACCGACATCGAGGGGCCCTGCGCGGCCAGCACGTCGGCGGGAAAGGCCGCGGCCGGCACCTCCAGGCGGGCAAAGGGATTGCCGATCTCCACCGGCACGCCCAACTCCGCCGCCAGCACCCGGCCGATGTTCCGCAGGCGCGCCAGCCCGCCCGTGAGGATGATCTGGTTGACCACGGCGGACCGGGCGCGGGTTTGATAGTAGTCGAGGGAGCGGCGGATCTCCGTCACCAGGTCGCCGATCTGCGGCGCGATCGTGTCGTGGATGCGCTGCACCGTCAGATCGTCGGGGATGACGTTCTCGTCGAGGATCTCGCCGCGCTCCTCCAGCATGGACTTGGCGGCGGCCGCATCGACGCTCAGCGTCTCCTGCAAGGCGTGGACCAGGGTGCTGCCGCCGATGGGAATGTTGCGCGTCAGGCGGAGGCGCTGCCCCTCGGTGATGACGATATCGGAGGCCTCCGCCCCCAGGTCGATGAAGACCAGCGTGCGCGTCTCCGCGCGGTCGCCGATGAGCGAGCGGAAGAGGGCGAAGGACTCCACGTCCATGATCGCCGGCTCGAGTTTGGCCGCCTCCACCGTCTCCACGATCCGCTGGACCACGTCGCGGCGGGTCGCCACCACGACGACGTCGAGCATCTTGCGCCCGTCCTCGCTGGACTCCCCCATCACCTGATAGTCCATGTGCACGTCCTGCACGTTGTAGGGGAGGTAGCGCTCGGCCTCGTAGCGCACTGCGGCGGTGAGTTCCTGCGCCGTCATCGGTGGGACGCGCACCTCGCGCACGGTGACGTTCTGGCCGCCGGCGCCGACGACCACGCGATCGGTGCGGATACCGGCCTTGTCGAAGAGGGCGCGAATCTGTGGGGCGACCTCTTCCGGGGAGGCGGGAACACCGTCGCGAAACGCGCCGGCGGGGGCGGGCGCGCTGGCCATGCGGGCCAAGTGGTAGGTGCGCCCGGTGCGGGTCAGCTCCACGACCTTCAGCCGGTCGGTGCCGATGTCCAATCCTACGAGGGTCGGAGAGGATCTAAGGAAGCCCATATGGCGACCGCCTTTCGGTCGGTTGTCCGGGATATATTCGACACATCCCGCCCAAAGCCCTGCGCCCCCCGCAGCGCCAGGAACGCAGACCGGCCCCCCCCGGGCGATCCTCCTACCGGGTGAACAGGACCCGGCCGGCCGTGTTGACGTCGACGCGCCGTTGCTCCCCGCCGGGGCTCTGCAGGGTGATCACCCCGGCGTTGACGGCCCCAAACGGCGAGACGGTGAGCACGTCGCCGGTGAA
>JACQGZ010000049.1 GCA_016199305.1 Armatimonadota bacterium
CCACGTTCTACGTCATTGGCTCCGTCGTCGGGCCCCACCCCTATCCGACGGTCGTGCGAGACCTGCAGTCGGTGATCGGCCGCGAGGCCCGCGCCCAGATTCTGTCCGCCGAGGGCCGGCTGCCCGACGCGGCGGTGGCGTGCGTGGGCGGCGGGTCCAACGCCATCGGGCTCTTTCACGCGTTCCGGGACGATCCCGTACGGCTGGTCGGCGTTGAGGCGGGGGGCGAAGGCCTGGAGCTGGGGCGCCACGCCGCGACGCTCACCGCGGGGAGCCCGGGGGTGCTGCACGGGGCGATGTCGTACCTGCTCCAGGACCGCGACGGGCAGGTGCGCCCCACCCACTCCATCTCCGCCGGGCTCGACTACCCGGGGGTGGGCCCAGAGCACGCGTACCTGAAGGAGAGCGGCCGCGCCGAATATGTCGCGGTCACCGACGCGGAGGCCCTGGAGGGCTTCGGCCTCCTGGCGCGCACGGAAGGCATCCTGCCCGCGCTCGAACCCGCCCACGCCATCGCCTACCTGCCCCGACTGCTGGCGCAGTTGCCGCGGGATGCGGTGGTCCTTCTGGGTCTCTCCGGCCGCGGGGACAAAGATGTCGAGGTGGTCGCGGAGACTCTGGCGGCGCGCGACCGGGCGACGGGCGCCGGTGCGGGCCCGGGACGGCACGGACCCGAGTGAGCCGCCTCGCCCGGACCTTCGCGGCCCTGACCGATCGGCCCGCCCTGATTCCCTTTCTGATGGCGGGGGATCCCGACCACGGCACCAGCCGGACGTTCCTGCAGGCCGCGGCGGAATCCGGAGACATCCTCGAAGTCGGCGTCCCGTTCTCGGATCCCATCGCCGATGGTCCCACGATTCAGCGGGCGGCCCAGCGCGCCCTGGCGGCGGGGACGACCCTGGCAGGGGTGCTCGACCTCGTCCGCGACCTCCGCGGGAGCCTCGAGCGCCCCATCGTGCTGCTGACCTATCTCAACCCTGTGCTTCAGCACGGCGTCGAGCGTTTCTGCCGCGACGCGCGGGAGGCGGGAGTAGATGGTGTCGTCATTCCTGATCTCCCGGCCGACGAGGCGGATTTCCTGATCACTCCGGCACGGGAGGCCGATCTCGACACGATCTTTCTGGTCGCGCCCACGACGTCCGACGAACGCATCCGCCTGGCGGATGAGCGCAGCCGCGGTTTTGTCTACTGTGTCTCGCTCACCGGGGTGACGGGAGTGCGGGCGAAGGCGCCGCCCGAGGCGGAGGACCTGGTGCGGCGGGTCAAGGCCTTCACCGACCGCCCGGTGTGTGTGGGATTCGGCATCTCCACCCCCGAGCAGGCCGCCGCGGTCTCGCGGTTGGCGGACGGGGTGATCGTCGGCAGCGCCATCGTCGATCTGGTGGAGCGCAGCGGAGCCGGCGCGCCCCGGGCGGTGGCGGAGTTCCTGCGCCACGTGAGGACAGGGCTCGCCGCGTCACGCCGTAGGTGAGGCTGAGCCGCCGCTACCTCAGCAGGGCCTGCATCACCCACAGCGCGACGATGCCGGCGCCCACCGTGGCGAGCGCGCTCTTTGTCCGCCCGGCAGTCAGGACGGCGAGGAGGCCGGCGATCAGCCGCGCATTGTGCGCGGAGCGCTGGGAGGGCCACGGTATAATGGCGGCGTGCCCGATCCCGTCGTGGCCAACCTCATCATTCTTGTCGTTGTGCTCGTCGCACCCTTCATCTCCGAGAACATCGAACGCAATCTGGAAGCCCTCCTCTTCCTCATGGGGTTCATCTCAGCGATGGCCTCCGGCGTGCTCACCCTTCACCTGATGGGAGAGGCGGCACGCCACCCCGTGCCCATCACGCTGGCCGTTTTCCTTTCCGGCCTGCTCTTCGCCTGGGCTCGGCCGCGGCTCGTCCCGGCGATGCGCCGCCTGCTGGTCCGGACGGGGCCGAGGGTGCCGGCGGCGGCCGCGGTGATCCTGCTGGGCCTGGGCTCCAGCATTATCACCGCCATGATCGCCTCCCTGGTGCTGGTGGAGTTCATCGGCGCGCTGCGGCTGCGGCGGTCCGATGAGGTGCGGGTGGTGGTGCTGGCCTGCTTCGCCATTGGGCTCGGCGCGGCGTTGACGCCCGTCGGCGAACCGCTGAGCACCATCGCCACCGCCAAACTCGATCAGGATTTCTGGTTTCTGGCGCGTTTGTTGGGCCCGTGGATCGTTCCGGGTGTCCTGGCGCTCGGCGCCGTCACCGCGGGGGCAAGGATGCAGGTGGCCGGCGGAGAGGGGTTGGCCCCGACGGCGGAGACGAGGGAGTGGTACGTGGACGTGGTCGGGCGGGCGGCCCGCGTCTACCTCTTCGTCATGGGCCTCACCCTGCTCGGCGAAGGTTTCAAACCGCTGATCGACCGCTTCGTCATCGGTCTGGACGCCCGCCTGCTCTACTGGATCAACATGATCTCGGCGATCCTCGACAACGCCACCCTGACGGCGGCGGAGATCAGCCCCCGCATGACGAATGAACAGGTGCGGGCGGTGCTGATGGGGCTGATCATCAGCGGGGGCATGCTCATCCCGGGCAACATCCCCAACATCATCGCGGCGGGGAAACTGGGCATCCGCAGCCGGGAGTGGGCGCGGGTGGCGGTGCCGGTCGGCGCGGTGCTCCTGCTGGTCTACTTCGCGCTGCTGTTTCTCATCCCATGATGCCGGAACGGCACGACCCCCTCGTGGACACCGAGCAGATTCTGGTCGTGCCCCGGCCCTTGCTCCTCCCGTCTCAGGGCTTGCAGGGGTTTCATCCAGGCGGCGTGGACGCCTATGCCGGGCGCATCCTCCGGCACGGCGAGTTTCGGCCGCGCGCCGCCGTGGAGGAGGACCCGACGCTCAAGCAGATCATCCCCTACCTGATCATTCGGCACGGCGAACGGATTTTTCTGTTCCAGCGCTCCGGGAAAGGCGGCGAATCGCGGCTGCACGGGCGGGTCTCCATTGGGGTGGGCGGCCACATCGTGCGCGAAGACACCGCCGGCGCCGACGATCTGCTGCGCGCCGGGCTGAGCCGTGAGTTGACCGAAGAACTGATCATCGCAGGGTCGTGGACGGCCCGCCCGGTGGGAGTGCTCAATGACGACGAGACCCCCGTGGGGCGCGTGCACTTCGGCGTGGTGTATGTGGTGGAGACGGCGCGGCCGGACGTGCGGGTGCGCGAAGAAGACAGGCTCAGCGGCCGCCTGGCCGGTGCCGAGGAGGTCCTGGCCGCGCGACCCGGCATGGAAGGCTGGTCGCAGTTGATCCTCGATGCTGCCGATCCCTTCGCTCTCTGAACGTCCCCGTCGGGCGCCTCCGCGGGGTGCCTCCGTCCGGGTGCCCGCACCCTACGATCTGCTGCGCACGTTGGAATGCGGGCAGGTCTTCCGCTGGACGGTCAACGCTCAGGGCGCCGTGGGGATCTTCCGAGGACAGCGGTGGACCGTGCGCCAGGAGGGCCCGCATCTGCGTGCGGGTACCGACGCCGGCGCCGGCGCTCCGCGGCGCAGCCGCAGATGGCTCTGGCGGCATCTGGCCGTTGACACGCCACTGGGCCGCATCGAGCAGGCCCTGGGCGCCGACCCCATCCTGCGGCGCGTCCTGCCCCGCACATCCGGGATCGCCGTGATGCGGCAGGACCCCTGGGAGTGCCTGATTTCCTTCGTCATCTCCGCCTTCAACAACATCCCGAAGATCCGGATGAGCGTGGAGGGTCTCTGCCGCCGGTTCGGGGCGCCGCTGCC
>JACQGZ010000008.1 GCA_016199305.1 Armatimonadota bacterium
CCGTTTGTACCTCAATATGGCTTTCGGGGGGTTCGGGGATGGAGGCGCATCAGGCCTTCACCCGCGGGGACGAGAGATTCGTCCCCCCGGAGCAGGTCATGACCCGGCTGATGCGGCGGGAGCCGGGGAAGTCGCGCCTGTGGCTGGACTATCTGATCCTCGGCGTCTTCATGGCGGGGGTCCTGGCCGGCCTCCTTCTGGCCACCCGGGGGTAGCCACAGGCGCTGACGATGCATGACCGACTGGTGCGGGCCGGCGGCGGGGAGCGCGACCGGAGTCTACGCGCCGCGCGAAACGGGCATGGTCACCCCGACGGACACACTCTGCCGGCCGGCATGCGCCGCACAATGACCATGGCCCTTCCGAAGACCCCCAACACCGTCATCGAGGAATGGGCCGGCGCCATCGCGACGGCCCTCCTCGACCAGCAGGTCTGGTATCGGCAGGCCCTCACGCATCAGGAAATCCGAACGCTCACCGGGCTCTCCGAGCAGGAAGTCTCCCGGGGGTGCTGGCACGCCCGCCTGCACGGCCTCCTCCAGTTCGAGCCCGGCACCGGCCAGGTCCGCTATACCCTCACGCCGCTGGGCACGGCGATTGCCCGCCGCATTCGATCCGACCAGGCCGCCGCTCCCGACCTGTAATCTCCCAGGCGCGTCCCTTAGCGCGCGTCGTGATCTGCCCCCGGATCTCGTTACTGCCCCATGCCGAACCTTTTGTTCTTTGCTGTCATTTTCAGAAAGTACCGCAGCCGCTGCCTAAAGATTTCCGGCCGGCTCCTCGCCATCTCGATCCACTCAATACGAATCCTCTTATAGGTTTGAGGGAACGCCGTGAAGTTTCTCGATGATTTCCTATCCTGCCTGAGTGCCCGAAGGATGTCGGGGGAGATCACGATGCCATGCGCTGTAGCAGATCCAATCGCATCTTTGGCTTTGACCAGACCCGCAGGCGTCATTCTCCCTTGCTTGATCAGTCGGCGAACGCGCTCCTTGTTCATTTCCGACCACTTTGCTGCCTGGTTTCCGAGGACTAAAGCGCTGAGCAAAACGATCCGGGGGAAGCCCTTACACCCCGCGGCCGTCCGGGTCGAGAGGGGTCGTCTCGCCGGCAACGGGGCCCTCGGCCGGCGCAGCCTCTCCATCTCCCGCCACCGCGCGCCCCACGGCGGCGACGAAGTGCGGCTCGGGCAGCGCGCCGACGAACTCGTGAGTCTCGTTGATGACGACCTTTGGCACCGCGTAGACGTTGAAGCGGCGGGCCAGGGAAGGAAACTCGGTCGCCTCCACGATGTCTGTGCGGACGCGGGGGCTCTCGATGGCCAGGTGCGCGGCCAGCCTGGCCGCGCGGGGGCAGTGCGGTCAGGTGGGGGTGACGAACACCTGGAGATAGACATCGCCCGGCAGGGCCGCCAGCACCTCCCGGCTCGCCTGCGCCAGCTCCGCCCGGCCCCGCGAGACCGCGATGATCGTCTCCAGCATCGTCACGAACTCGTACCCGGCCGGCAGGCCGAGGTAGCGGACGCCGTAGTCCTCTCGCCCCAGGAAGACGATCGCCGGGACGCGTTCAATGCCGTACCGTTGCGCCTCGTCGGCGTGGGAGAGGAGGCCGTACTCCTCCACGGTGACCTTGTCGGAGAGCGCGGCGACCTCTGTGAGGATCTGCCGGGTGTATTCGGCAATCTCCCAATCCTCACCGGGGAGGGCGAGGCCGCCGGTGGCGGGCAGAAAGAGCAGCAGCCGCACCGGGGCCTCAAGGTCCGCGGCGAAGCGGCGGCGAATCGTCTCAGCGTCCTGGGGGTTGAGGAATGGCATCCCGGCTCTCCCCTTTTCTGACAGGATGGACAACGACCTTTACCAGCGCGACGCCCTCGTCCTCCGACACCTGCGCGGCTACCCGGAGGAACTGCGCCATTACAGCAACCTGATCAAACAGGCCCACCCCCGGGGGATGTCAGCGCTGGACTTCGTCCTCCGCCGGCCCGCGGCCTCCGATTCCCTCATCGCCGCGATCTGCCGACAGATCGCCGCTGGGGAGAAAGTGCTCAGCGCCGTGGAGGCCGCCGAGCGCTTCGGCGTCACCCCCCGCACCTTCCTGGAAACGATTGCGGCGGCCCCGGACTTCCCGGCACCCTTCTTCGCCAACGGCGACCGTCGGCTCTGGCGCGCCGGCGACATCGAGGAGCTGGCCCCGACACGCATACAGGCTTCGGATGGGCAAGATCCGCCTCTGGGTCACGTGTAGGCGCTGCGGGCGCGCCTTCGACACCGGCCGCCGGATGGACCGCCGCTCCTTCGAACGGGGCACTCTGGCCGCGAACTACCACACCTGTCCGTACTGCGGGACCCGGGAGACCTACCGGAAGGCCGACTATCAGGTGAAGGAGGAGCAACCGCCTTCGGTCAGGGAAGAGCGGCCGCGCTGACGATACGCGCGTTACTGCCGCGGACTCTGCTCGACCAGCCGCCGCACCTCTTCCAGCAGGCGAAGCGTCTCCGCTTCGAAGCGCTCGGCGATCAGGGCAAACCTCGCCTGCTGCTCAATCGTGAGGATCGACGCGATCTGGCGGAGGACTTGCTGGCGGCGCCGCTCGATTTCCACGCGCAGATCGTTGAGTTCGGCCAGTTTCAGCCGGATCGCCTCCTGATCGGGCGGGCGCTGGCGGAGCAGCTGCCGCAGATCCGCTTCCAGCATCCGCTTGCGCCGCCCCAACTCCAGGCGGATCTCCTTCAGCGTCTTGATGCGGGGGAAGAGGCGGGCGATCTGCTGGTCGGTGAGCTCCAGTTCATCGACGAGGCGCCAGATCAGGAGCGCCTCGATGATGCGGCCGACACGCTCGTCCGGCAGCAGCGTCGGCGCCTGGCCCAGCGCCGGCAACGCCAGAAGGGCGACGACCACGGCGGCGAGGAGGACCCGGCGGCGCATCAGGGGACCGCGGGCTGGGTCTCGAAGAGCGGCTCGGCGTCCACCGTGCCCAGCCCGGACTGCCAGAGCTGGACCGTCTCCTCCAGGGAAGGCATCAGCGTGCGCATCGAGTCGGTGAGGAAGGGCGCGACCTGGCTCTGGGTCGTGGAGGCCGGAGGCGCTCCCGGGCGCAGGAGGGTGGAGACGACGAAGACGAGGACCACGATGACCGTCGCGGCGGCCGGGCCCAGCACCGGCGCGCTCATCCGGCGGCGCAGCCGCGCCCAGACGCTCACCGGCTCGCGGCTGATCCGCTCCTCCAGCCGGGCCATGAAGCCCGGCCAGAACCCTTCGGGCGGGGCCGGATCGGGTGTGGCGCGGAGCAGGGCGACGGTCTCCTCCAGCCGCGCGGCTTCCGCCCGGCAGGCCGGGCAGACCTCCAGATGAGCGGCCACCGCCCGCCGCAGGTCCGGTGCGGTCCGCCCCGTCACTGTCTCCAGCAGCGCCTCGCGCGCCTCCCTGCAGGTCACCGTCGCTCCTCGCTCCATTCCTCCGCCAGCAGGCCGCGCAGTTTTCGCAGCGCGGCGAACATCGTCGCCTTGACCGTGCCCTCGGAGCAGCCGCAGATTTTCGCGATTTCGCCGTAGGGCAGATCCTGGTAGAGCCGCAGCGTCACCATCGCCCGCTGCCGGGCCGGCAGGCTCTCCACCGCTTGCGCGACCGCCTGCCGGACCGCCTGGGCCTCCACCCGGGCGACGGGACCGGTCTCGGCCGGCGCCTCCTGGACGACCTCCTCCAGTTCCACCCAGGAGTGCCGGTTGCGCCGCTCCTGGAAGTCCAGGCAGAGGTTCACGGTGATCCGGTAGAGCCAGGTCCGCAACTGCGAGCGGCCGTCGAAGCGCGGCAGCGCCCGGTGCACCCGGATGAACACCTCCTGGGTGACGTCGGCCCCGTCCTCATGGTTCGCGACCATGCGCCGGGCGATCCGGTAGACGGTCTCCCGGTACTTGATCACGAGGGCCGTGAAAGCGCTCTCTTCGCCCCGTTTGAAGGCCGCAACGAGTGCGGCGTCTTCCTGGTCCAAGGATCCCTCCTACCCCTGTAACGGTTCGCCGCCCGTAGGCGTTTATCCGGCTCTTCGGAGTCATGCCCATCGCAAGGGACCCTTCAGACCGCCCCTCCGGAAAGGCCGTGAAAACGACCGATCCCCTCGAGGCAGGGGCTCCCACGCCAGACTGGAGGCGGGATGGCGGTGCTATATTGGGACCATGGCACCTGAGGCGGTGGCCGTGGTCTCCGTCGACGATTTCTGGAGGCTGGCCGGTCTGGAACGGGCGGAACTGGTCGGGGGGCAGGTTGTAGAAATGACCCCTCCGGGCGCCCGCCACGGGGCCGTCGTGGCCACGCTGACCCGTCTCGTGGGGGCGCATGTCGATGTCCATCGCCTTGGGGCGGTTTTCGTAGAGGCGGGGTTTGTCCTCGCCCACGACCCGCCGACCGTGAGGGCACCGGACCTAGCGGTCGTGCTGTCGGCCCGGGCTCCGTCGCCGTTGCCGGCCCGCTTCTTCCCCGGTCCGCCCGACCTGGCCGTCGAGGTGCTCTCGCCGGACGACCGCCCGGCCGAGGTGGCCGCACGGGTCGCCGACTACCTGCGCGCCGGATCCTCGGCCGTCTGGGTGGTCGATCCGGAAGGACAGACGGTCTCCGTGCACACGCGAGAAGGCGTTACACGCTATGCCGCAGGGGAAACGCTGGATGGCGCTCCGGTGCTCCCCTCACTCCGCCTGCCCGTCCGGTTGGCTCTCGGGGACGCCGACTGACCCTCTAAAGCACAAGCAGGATCACGAGAGACCTGCCAGCGGGCCCGCCGTGTAGACGGGTTGGCCGTCGATCAGTGTGGCGAGGACGCGAACCTGCAGGAGTGCCTCGGGATTCCTGGGCGCCTCCTGTATGACGTCCCGGTCGAGAACGATGAAGTCGGCCAGCCGGCCGGGCGCCAGCATGCCTTTGGACCCTTCCTCTCCTGACGCCCACGCGGCGCCGACGGTGTACGCCCGCACCGCCTCATCGATGGTCACCGCTTCCTCCGGATACCAGGCCCCGCGGTCGTTGCCCGGACGGCGGCGCGTCACCGCGGCGTAGATCCCCTGCCAGGGGTCGAGCGTCTCCACCGGCGCGTCCGATCCGAAGGCCAGCGCCGTCCCCGCCCGCAGCAGGGAGCGCCAGGCGTAGCCGGTGCGGCTGCGCGCGCCCCAGTAGCGGTCGGCGATGTCGCGGTCGCTGGTGGCGTGGATGGGCTGCATGGAGGCGACGACGCCGAGGGCGGCAAGGCGCGGCAGGTCGACGGGGTGCAGCAATTGCACGTGCTCGATGCGGAAACGAACCCCGGCCCGCCGCGCCGCATCCCGGTGCAAGGCGAAGGCATCCAGGACGTCCCGGTTGGCCCGGTCCCCGATGGCGTGAATGACGGGCCAGACTCCGACGCGCACCGCCCGGCCGACCAGGTCGGCCAGGGTCTCCGGGGGATGGATCGCGATCCCGGTATTGCCCGGCTGCCCTTCGAAGGGCTCGAGCATCGAGGCGGTCTGAGAGCCGAGCGTGCCGTCGGCGAAGACCTTCACACCGCCGATCCGCAGCCACTCATCGCCCTGGCCGGTGCGCAGGCCCGCCTCGATGGCGCGATCGAGCGTCCCGCCAGGAATCGTGAGCCACATCCGAACGCCGAGAGCGCCGTCGCTGCGGAGCCGCTGAAAGACAGAGAGAAGCTCGACGCCCGGCCCGTGCTCCGACGACAGGCCGAAGCCGCCGTCGGCCGCCATGTTGTGCACCCCGACGATCCCCATCCGATGGGCCGCGGCCGTCGCCTCCTCCGCCGCATGGCGCAGGGCACCCGGCTCCGGCCGGGCCACCACCATTAACATCGGCTCCTTGGCCGCCTCTTTCAGGATCCCGGTCGGGTGGCCGGAGGCGTCGCGTGCGATCTCCCCGCCGGGAGGGTCGGCCGTCTCCGGACCGATGCCCGCCGCCTCCAGGGCC
>JACQGZ010000018.1 GCA_016199305.1 Armatimonadota bacterium
CCTGTACGTACACCCTCAGGAAGATGGCCGTCTTGCGGCCGATGCCGGTCGAGATGAGTTGAACAGGATCTCGTCTTCGATCCGATCAACCAGGGCGGGGATGTCTGCGAAGGACAGGGCGAGAGCATCGCCGTCGCCATCGGCGACAAGGGCGATGCGGGGGCCAACAGGTGGCGGCTTGTCGAATACGATGCCGGATCGCCGTACCTCGACCTTTGGGATCGGTTCCTGACCGGACCCTTCGATGAGGATGAGGTCCACGCCGCGGACGAGTTCCTCCACCTCGGCGAGCGGCATCGCCCGTTCGGCGCGGTGAATCACGGCGACCTTCTCTGGACCCGCAATCGCCACAGCGTCCGCCCCGGCCGCGGCGAAGCGCCAGGTGTCGGTGCCCTCATGGTCCATCTCAAAACCGTGGGCATCGTGCTTGATCACCCCTACCCGGTACCCCCTCCGATGAAGCTCTGGTAGGAGCCGCTCGATCAGGAGCGTCTTGCCGGCGCTCCTGGCCCCGACCACGGAGAGAACCGGGATGCATCGCTCGCTGGATGCGGTCGGGTCCGGGTCAGCAAGGAGGTGTATCGACACCCAGTCACCGCGCCGTAACACACCGGCCTCGGGATGCACGAGCACCAGTGCGTTGGCGTCACTGATGGAGCGCAAAATGGCTGTGCTCTGTCCGCGAAGGGTCTCGACGACCAGCCCCCCCTGCTGCGCTGTGGCGCGGGCCCAAAGATAGCGGAAGCGTCCCGGGGTGACCCGGATGGGCGCTGCCAGCCTTGCGCGAAGCCGGAGGCGGCGGACCTGGCGGTGGCCCATCATGGCGCGTAACGCCGGGCGGACGAGTTCTTCGAACGCCACCATGGCCGCACCGGGGTTCCCGGGGAGGCCGAAGACGGGTGTGTCGGCCGCGAGGCCGAATGCCGCAGGGGCTCCCGGCTTCATGGGAACCTTCCAGAACAGGAGCCTCACCCCGGCCTGAGCCAGCGCCTCTTTGACCAGATCGCGCTCGCCCACCGACATGCCGGCGCAGACGACGAGGGCGTCGGCCTGCAAGCCCAGGCGGATCTTCGCCACCAGATCGTCCAGTGCATCGCGGGCAATCTCCAGGCGCCAGGGCATGCCTCCAATAGACTGCACCTCCGCGGCCAGCGCGTAAGAGTTGCTCTCCCGGACATGCCCCGGCCCGGGCATCGTCCCAGAGTCAACCAGTTCGTCTCCGACCGCGAGAATCGCCACGCGGGCACGGCGTACCACGCTGACCTGGCCGATCCCCAGGCTCGCCAGCAGGGCCAGGTTCCCACCGCGCAGGAGAGTGGCCTCGGCCAGGATGGGCTCTCCGCGGCTGGCGTCCTCTCCGGCAGGGAAGATGTGCTTTCCGGCGGTTAGGGCGGTGCTGACGACGATGGCAGCGTCGTCGGCCTGCGCCTGCTCACGGGGGATGACCGCGTCGGAGCCCTCGGGAACCGGCGCTCCGGTGGCGATGCGGAGCGCCGTCCCTGGCGGGACGTGTGGACCAGGGGCGGAGCCGGCGAAGCTCTCGCCGACGATCCTCAGGGTCACGGGACGCTCGGATGAGGCCTGCGCGACATCCTGGGTCCGGATGGCGTATCCATCCATGGCGGCGCGCGGAAAGGGCCACAGGTCCGTCGGCGCCGTGACCTCGATGGCGAGGACACGCCCGGCAGCATCGGCCAGCGTGACTTCTTCGGCAGGCAGCCGTGTGACATGGCCCAGAATCACCGCCAGCGCCTGGTCCACGGACCGGGCCGCGGGCGGCAGCGTCCCCTGCACCGCAACCTGTCTGCGCCGCGGTGTCTCCATCATTGCCCCCCCTCACTCCGACTGGAGAGGCCGGAACGGCTGCCGCCGGAGGTGTTCAGAGGTTGCCGTCCGCCGCATGCGGGGGCACCTCCAGGAGCAGCGCCTCCGCCGTCTCCATGTCTTCGCGCCGGTTTACGTTCAGGAAGAGCTGGGCCGGATCGCCGAACGGCATGATCTCCGCGTCCGTGAGATAGCGCACTGGCAGATCTGCTGACCGTACGAAATCAGCGACTGACGCGCGCCGACGCCGAAGGGACCGCTCCAGGAGTTGCGCGCAGGCCGTCGAGTACACCCCGACGAGCGGTTCCAGACGGCGAGCCCACGTGGGGATCGTGATGTCCCACCCCATGCTTACCCGACTAAGGTAGAAGAGGAAACGTGCCGTCAGCAGGGGCATGTCGATCGGGATCACCACGGCCCGCGCGTGCCGAATGGCTCGGAGGCCGGTGAGGAGTCCGGCGACTGGTCCCCGATCCGGGACGTCGTCGCTGAGGATCCGGGCGCGACGGAAGACCCCCGTCTCGTCGCGCGTGACGATCACTACGTCGTCGGCGACCGACTGGAGGATCGCCACGGCCCGCTCCAGCAGGGGGACACCCAGAAGGACCACGGCCCGCTTGTCTGCGCCCAGCCGCGTCCCGCGGCCCCCGGCCAGCACGATTCCCGAAATGGCATCATGCACTTCAGGGCCCGTCCTATGGTCTCACTTGCAGCCGCAGCGGCCACCACATCAGGGTGACGTTCTTCTGGCCGTTGCGGTCCCTGTTACCGCCATCCCACACCGCGAAGTTTACGTGGGTGATCCCTCCGGGCTGGAACTGGACATCGGCCGGGTCTTTCGTCCGCAGCGGCCTGGCCAGCAGCACCGTCCATCGTCCCTCCCGCCACGAGCCAAACCCTATCGCATCCTGATGAGGCTGCGTGGTCAGTGTCCCGAACCCCCAGGCAACTAAGTCTTCAACGGCGCTCGTCCGTCGGGGGAGCGAGAGGAGGTTGCCCGCCGCCGCGCCGGCGTTGAAGGCCCGGCGGGCAGCCTCTTCCTTGACGAACTTCGTGTCGTAGTAATAGTCCACCGCCATGGCCGGGTAGGCGGCGCGGAGGTCACGCGCTCGAGCCAATTCATCTTGCCAGGACGCCTTCCACTGCCAGATGTTTACGGGCCGCACCCGGTCTCCCATGAAGGGACTGGGCAGGGTGCCGGGCTGCACGGGGAACTGCAGGGCGGCGGCGTCGGTGAAGTCGGTCTGGCGGCGCGGGGAGGCGTTCTGCGTGGTATCGTTCCACGACAGTGCGATGTAGATCATCTTTCCGTCGTGCAGCGCCCGGATGCGCACCTCCTTGATCGTCCCCCCGCCGTGGGGGCGGATCAGCGTCTGCGGGATCAGGGGGATGGTACGCGCGACGGCCCGTGCGAAGAGGGGCGCGGCCCGCTCGACGTTCAAGGGCACCCGTGCGCTGGTGAACAACACCTCGATGGGCGGCTGCTGCGGCTGACCGATCGCCGTCATCACCGCCAGGCCGAGAAGGAGGAGGCCCAGAGAGACCATCCCGACTAGACGACGGGCGTGCATCCCCTCACCTCCCCCGGCTCACCGCGCCGGGCCGGATCCGCTCACCGCCACGGCGAATTCACGCTGCACCGTGTATGCCTCCACGCAACGGGCGCAGGCGCCGTCGCGGCGCCGCCACGCCGGAAAGTCTGTCTGAATCAGCTGCTCTACCTCAGGATCGATCGCCGGCCCCCAGGCATAGGTGGAAAAGCCGCAGAGCGGGCAAGGCGTCCCGAGCGGAGCGACCGCGCCACCCTCAGGTTCCGCGGCAGAGCCCACCCAGGCAGCCAGCGCCGCGGGATCCGTCGCCCAGCGCACCAGCGTGGCGTAGGTCGGGCGCTCACCCTCCCACAGGCGCCGGACCACTGCGCTGGGCGCCCCAGGAGGCAGCGCCGGGTACAGGCGGGCGCACTCCGCCTCAAGTTCCTGCGGGGCGTGCAGCGGGAATTCTCCCGCCCGGGCCGCCCGCCCATCGATGGTGCAGTCCCAGAGGAGGCCGAAGCGGTCGCCGCGGAGCCGCGACATCCGGCCGACAACCTCACCCACGCCGCTCCCGTAGCCAAAGGCCTCATCCACCATGTCGGCGACGTGGCCGAACTCGTGACGGAGAAACCTCGGCAATTCCGCGGGAGAGGCGAACCGGGCCGGCAGGATGCGTACACCCAGCGTGCGGCCGTCGGATCCCAGTTCGATTCCTTCTTCCGGACGGGTCCAGGCCCGGGTGACCAGGACCTCGGCCATGCGACCGGCAACCCCTCCCGCAGCCTCGGCGACGGACTTCCCGCAGCCCATCTCTTCAAAGAGGCGGGCGTGCAGCGCTCCGAAGGCGGCGCGGCGGGCCTCCGGCTGGTCGTAAAGCGCATAGATGCGGTCGGCGGCGCGCCGGTAGGACTCATCGGCCGCCCGGTCCCCGGCTTCCCGGCGCTGGCGCAGCACGTGCTCCACGGCCGACTCGAGCAGGTCGGGGTCGTAACGGATGCGGAGGGCGGTCC
>JACQGZ010000066.1 GCA_016199305.1 Armatimonadota bacterium
GTACTTCCTGATCGGGATCTGGGGCGGGCCCAACCGCACCTACGCGGCCAACAAGTTCATCCTCTATACGATGGCGGCCAGCGTCCTGATGCTGGTGGCCATCGTCGCCCTGTATCTGGCGGCGGCGCCGCCGGGGGGGCGGACCTTCGACCTGCTCGTCCTGCAGGAGGCGGCGGTGCCCCTGGCCCTGGGGCGATGGCTCTTCGCCGCCTTCACCCTGGCCTTCGCGGTGAAGGTCCCCGTGTGGCCGCTGCACACCTGGCTGCCCGACGCGCATGTCGAGGCGCCCACGGCCGGGAGCGTCATCCTGGCGGCCATTCTCCTGAAACTGGGCACCTACGGCTTCCTCCGCTTCTCCCTGGGCCTCTTCCCCGAGGCCGCGGTGGCCGCCGCCCCGCTGCTGCTGACGCTAGCGGTGGTCGGGATCATCTATGGCGGCGTGGTCTCGTGGGCCCAGCCGGATCTGAAGCGGCTGGTGGCCTTCAGCAGCGTCAGCCACCTGGGCTTCGTCACCCTCGGGATCTTTGCGTTCAGCACGGAGGCGATGCAGGGGGCGCTGCTGCAGATGGTCAACCACGGCATCAGCACGGGAGGCCTCTTCCTCATCGTCGGTGTCCTGTACGACCGGCTGCACTCGCGCGAGATCCGCGACTACGGCGGGGTGGCCGCGCGGATGCCGCGCTTCGCCGCCATCTTCACCATCATGCTGCTGTCGGCGGCCGCCCTGCCGTCCACGAACGGCTTCGTCGGCGAATTTCTGATCCTGCTCGGTGTCTTCCGCCGGCACCCGGCCTTCGCCGCCGCGGCCGCCGCCGGCGTCGTGCTCTCCGTCATCTACCTGCTGTGGGCCTACCAGAAGGTGATGCAGGGCCCCCTGACCGCGAAGAGCCCGGAGCGCCTGGTGGAGGTGGGCGCGAGGGAGACCCTGCTCTTCGTGCCCCTCATCGCGCTCATCTTCTGGATCGGGATCTACCCCTCGCCCCTGCTCCGGCGCTCCGAGGCCTCGATCCGCGCGGTGGTCGAACGGGTGGAGCAGCGCGTGGCGGAGATGAGACGGTGAGCGTCGCGGGCGATCTCCGCACCATCCTGCCCGAACTCCTCGTGGCCGGGACCGCCATGGTGGTCCTGATGGCGGATGTCTTCTTTCCGGCGCGCGGGCGGCGGGCCCTCGTCCCGCTGACCATCGCGGGGCTGGCGGCGGCATCGGTGGCAGTGGTGACCCTGGGCGAGCGCCCGCCGGCCTTCGGCGGCACCTACGTGCGCGATGCGGCCACGGCGCCGCTGCAGATGATCGCCCTGCTGGCCGCCGCGCTGGCCGCCCTTCTCAGCCTGAACTATCTCCGGCGCTTCGGCCTGGAGCGGGGCGAATACTACGCCCTGCTCCTCTCGAGCTGCCTGGGCGCGATGGTCATGGTCGCCGGCGCAGACCTGATCGTCCTCTTCCTGGGCCTGGAGACGCTCTCGATCCCCCTCTACATCATGGCGGCCTTCGGACGGGGCGAGGTCCGGTCCCAGGAGGCGGGCATGAAGTACTTCCTCCTGGGCTCCTTCTCCACCGCATTCTTCCTTTATGGAGTGGCCTTGCTGTACGGCGCGGCGGGGGGGACGGGGCTGGAGGCGCTGGCGCGGACCGCCGCCGCGGGATCGACCCCACTGCTGGGCGCGGGCATCGCCCTCCTCACGATCGGGCTGGCCTTCAAAGCGGCCCTGGTGCCCTTCCACGCCTGGGCGCCCGATGTCTACGAGGGATCGCCCCTCCCCGTGACCGCGTACATGGCCGTGATCGCCAAGGTGGGCGCCTTCGCGGCGGCGCTGCGGATCTTTTCGGTGGGACTGGGGGCCCTCAGCGGGCAGTGGACCCTGCTGCTCTCCGCCCTGGCCATCGCTACCATGATCCTGGGGAACCTGGTGGCGATGGTGCAGCGCTCGATGAAGCGGCTACTCGCCTACTCGAGCATCGCCCACGCCGGGTACCTGCTGATGGGCGTCGCGGCGGGGACGCCCGACGGCGCCTGGGCAATGACCTTCTACCTGGCGGTCTACCTGTTCATGACGCTGGGGGCCTTCGCGGTGGTGCTCTTGTTGGAACGCGCGGGGGAGGAGGCGGACGCGATCGAGGATTATGCCGGCCTGGGGGCGCGGGCGCCCTGGCTGGCGGGGGCGATGGCGATCTTCATGGCCTCCCTGGCGGGCATGCCACCGACGGCGGGTTTCATCGGCAAGTTCTACCTGTTCAACGCCGCCCTGGGCGCGGGACAGGTGGCCGTGGCGCTGGTCGCGGCCCTCACCACCGTGGTCTCCGTCTATTATTACCTGCGGGTCCCGTACCTGATGTTCACCGGCGCGCCGCAGCCCGGCGTGACCATCGTCTCCGCCCCCGGCGTGCGGTTTGCCATCATCGCAGCGGCGGCGGCGGTGCTCCTGCTGGGCATCCTGCCGGGTCCGCTGACCGACGCCGTTCGACCACTGGCCCCCCTCCTCGGCCCCTAAGGGGGCCGTGCTGCGGCCGGCGGATTGTGGAGGGGAGACCCTCGAGAAAGTCCTCGACGGGGGGTGAATCGCAATGGAGGGCGCTGAGTTCTTCCTGGTAGAACATGCGCTGGCCCACTCAGGCCAGCTGGTGGGCGTGGAGGAATACGACAGGGCGTTCTACGAGGATCGAGCCGTCCGCGATCTGGATGAGACCCAGCTGCGTATGCGCCCGAACGGCCTGAACTCGATTGTGTGGCTCCTCTGGCACATTGCCCGTACCGAAGACGCGGCGGCGAACTCAGTGATCGCGAAGCGCGCGCAGGTCCTCGAGGAGGCAGGGTGGGCAGCCAGGCTGAACGTCTCGCGCCGCGACATCGGGACTGGCATGACGCCGGCTGAGGTTGCCGCGCTGAGCGACACCATCGACATCCCGAGTCTGCGGGCGTACCGGCTTGCGGTCGGCCGGCGCACCCGGGAGGTCGTTCAGAGGCTGCGCCCGGAGGACTGGCAGGTGATCGTTGACGCTTCCGCAATCCGCGGGGCCTTTGCGGCGGGCGTGTTCCTGCCGGATCACACCTGGCCGTATGACTTCTGGGGAGGCAAGGCGGTCGCCCGTCTGCTGGCCTGGCCATGCCTCGGGCACAGCCTGATGCACCTCGGGCAGGCCATGTGGGTGAGGAAACTCGTCCTGGCTCAGGCCTCGCCCGGTTGAGGAAAGGGTAGAGCGTGGTCACCGAGCGGTTTGACGCCATCGTCGTGGGGGCGGGGCCGGCCGGCAGCGCCGCGGCGATCACCATGGCCCGGGCGGGGCTCAACGTCGTGCTGTTCGAGCGTGGCGAATACCCCGGCAGCAAGAACGTCATGGGCGGCGTGATGTACGGGCGCATGCTGGCCGATGTGCTGCCGGAGACGTTTGCGCAGGCGCCGATGGAGCGCCTGATCGTGGAGGAGCGGGTGTGGATGGCCACGCCGTCGTCCGCGGTGAGCCTGGGCTTCCGCAGCGCCGCGCACGGCGGTCCCTCGGGACCCGGCGGCGCCGGGCACAGCGGCGAGGTCCCCAACGCCTTCACCGTCCTGCGCGCGCCGTTCGACCGCTGGTTCGCCGCGCAGGCCGAGGCGGCCGGGGCGCTGCTGATAACCGGTACGACCGTGGAGGACGTCATCCGGCAGGACGGGCGCATCGTCGGCGTGCGGGCCGGCCGGGAGGGCGGCGACGTCTACGGGGACGTCGTGATCATCTGCGACGGCGTCAACTCCTTCCTG
The DNA here is from genome assembly GCA_016199305.1 of Armatimonadota bacterium. GTDB lineage: Bacteria > Sysuimicrobiota > Sysuimicrobiia > Sysuimicrobiales > Humicultoraceae > JACQGZ01. The sequence goes on from JACQGZ010000066.1 coordinate 3,736, forward strand.
GCGCAGAAGGCGGGGTTGCAGCGGCGCCCCGTCGAGCCGTCGGAGATGGCGCTGGCGGTCAAGGAAATCATCGCCCTCCCCCGTGAGGTCATCAACGAGCGCTTCGCCGTCCGCGACGGCGAGGGTGTGACGATCGAGGTCTACGGCAGCGTCACGCAAGGGATGGCCGGGTATGGCTTCATCTATACCAACCGCGAGAGCCTGTCGGTGGGCATCGGCGCGCTCATCTCCCACCTGATGCGCACGAAGATCACGCCCTATGCGCTGCTGGAGGGCTTCAAGCAGCACCCGCTGGTGGCGCGGCTGATCGAGGGCGGCCAGCCCCAGGAGTACGCGGCGCACGCCATCCCCGAGGGAGGGTACGAGGCGATGCCGAACCTCTTCGGGGACGGGGTGCTCATCGCCGGCGACGCCGCCATGATGGTGAACGGCCTGCACCGCGAGGGCTCCAATCTGGCGATGACGGCGGGGCGCCTGGCCGGCGAGACGGTCGTCCAGGCGCGGGCGCGCGGCGACATCTCCGCCGCCTCCCTGGCGGCCTACCGGGACCGGTTGGAGCAGTCCTTCGTGCTGCCGGACCTGCGCAAGTACCGGGCCCTGCCTGCCCTCGCCGACCGCCGCCCCGAGCTGCTGGCGATCTACCCGCAGCTGGTCAACGAGGTTGTGGAGGAGATGCTCACCGTGGACGGTCTGAGCAAGCGTGCCAAGCAGAAGAAGATCTGGCGCCATCTGCGGGCGGCGCGCTCGCCCTGGCAGGTCCTCAAGGACCTCTACACCGGGTGGAAGGCGATCCGATGAGCGCGGACCGCCCGCTGGTGACGGGGGCTCCCACACCGGGCCAGTCGCTGCCGGCAGGGAAGGTCGAGGAGAAGCTCTTCTCCGTCCAGTACAAACACGACCGGCAGTCGCACATCTCGATCACCCACGCGGAGACCTGCCTGGAGCGGTGCGGCGAGGAATGGGGCCGCCCCTGCACGACCTTCTGCCCGGCCAA
>JACQGZ010000057.1 GCA_016199305.1 Armatimonadota bacterium
ATCGCTGACGACCTCCGGGGACGGCGTGAAGTCGCGGACCCGCCGCAGCATCTCGTCGAACGGGCCGAGCGGGTCTTCCGGCCGGACCACGGGCTCCCGTCGGGGGATGCGGCTGATCGCAAACAGGATGAGGCGGGCCAGGAGCCCGGCGAAGAAAAAGAGGAGGATGAAGACCGCTTCCACTAGTGGCGCCAGCGCTCGGAAGATCGGCGCGAGGTAGGGCCAGACGTCCACGCCGGCGAGTCCGCCGAGCACCCCCGCCGCGAGCACGATCAGCGTTGGCACCCCCACCGCTAAAGCGAGCCAGGGGCGGTTGGGCGCTCCGCTCATCCCCTTCTGCTGCGCTTCGGTCCACAGCCCCAGCAGCCTGGCCAGAGAGAGCATCACCAGGCTGAGAAATACGAAGGCCAGGAGATAGACCGCCGCCGCCGGGCGCGCCAGCCCGAAGCTCCGCGCGTCCTGGTAGATCGCAAACACGATCGCAAAGAGCACCGACCAGGCGAGGCCGCGGCGAAACGCGCTCTCGGCGACAAAGTGGGAGAACTCCCGACTGCCCAGCGCCATCCCCCGCCAGAGGAGCAGCGGGGCGATCACCGCGCCGAGCACGGGCGGCGGAATCAGCGGGAGCGTATCGTGCGCGGCGCGGAGCAACAACCCCAACCACTCCGGCCGCCAGAGCGGCACCACGCGATAGTGCGTGGTCCACACCACCGCGAGACCCAGCAAGAGCGCGGCGGCCAGCACGCCCAACCGCGCCCACAGGCCCGACCGTCCCGGGGGAGCGTCCACCAGCGCCAGAAAGTATCCGCCCGCCAGCACCGCGGCCGCGGCCCCGGGGGTGAGGGCCGGGTCGCCATCGAGGTTCACCGCCCCGGAGAGCAGGAGCACCCAGGGATAGAGCCAGGCGAATTCAGCCGCGGGCAGCAGGAGCGGCGCCCAGCGACGGAGCGAGGCGTAGCTCATCCATCGCACGCCAGCCCACCTCCCCTCGCACCACGAAGACGGGCACGTCCATCTCCGGCGGCCGCACGCGGTCACCGATCAGCACCAGCACCACCCCGTGCCCCGCCTCCCGCAGCCGCAGGACGCCCGCCTGCAGCGGCACATCCACGACGGCCGTGACGATCACCGCCGTCGTCCCCCAGGGCAACTCGCCCGCGACCAGCTGGATCAGATCGTCCATCGGCATCGCCGGCGTGGGAAACACCTTGGCCAGGGCCTCCAGCATGGAGGCCAGATGGGTTGGGCCCGCCGCCGGGGCCATCCCGATCCAGCGCAGCCCTTCCGGCAGATAGCCGTTGGCGTAGAGGCCCACCGGGTGCCCCTGTCCGGTGCCCCAGTAGGCCACCGAGGCCGCCACCATCAGGTTCAACTCCAGCAGGGGGCGGACAAATCCCCGGTACTCCGCGTATTCCCCGAGCGTGTCGATGTTCACAAAGAGCGCCAGCCGGTGGGTGAGGGTGGACTCATACAGGCGGGACTGCAGCGTCCCCAGGCGCGCCGTCGCCTTCCAGTGCAGCCGCCGCAGCGGATCGCCCGGCAGATAGTCCCGCACCCCGACCGTGCGCGTGGGGTCCTCGAAGAGCAGGCGGGGCGTGCGCGCGTCGCCCAGCGGGTGCAGGGGAGGCAGTCCGAGCGCCTCCAACGGCACCACCTTGGGGTAGACGATCAGGCGATCGGTGAGATCGAGATCGCGCCCGCGCAGGGTGAAGCCGAAGAGGTCGCCCGACCGCAGCCGAACGGGGCCCAGGGTGAACCATCCGCGGGCACTGCAGCGCAGGCGGACACGCCGGCGCACCCGCTCGTACCAGCGTGTCGAGAAGGCGTTGACCAGGTGCTGCCGCCGCTGCCGCAGGCTGGGGATGACCGTACCCTCGAGGGCTTCCAGTTCGAGGGGCAGTTCGTCCACCGTCTCCAGCCAGGCGAGCGGCAGAGCTTTGCGATTGGTGACCTCGAGGGCGAGCGTGATCTCTTCGCCGTAGAAGGCCCGGCGGGGGGCGAAGATCCGGCGGTACTCCACCCGCCACAGGCAGTAGCGGTCCCAGAGATACGACGCGCCCGCGCCGAGCAGGAGGACCATGCCGAGGAGAAAGATGATGGGCTGGCGCGCGAAGAGGCCGGCGAGCGCCAGCAGGGTGGCCAGGACCAGCCACCCCTGGGTGAACATCAGCGGGCTTCCTGCTCGACCGGGGCGGGCACCGTGCGCAGGATCTCCGCGATGATCTCGGCCGCGCTGCGCTCGCGCAGCCGCGCGTGCGTGGAGAGGATGAGGCGGTGCGGGATCACCGCGGGGGCGAGGGCCTTCGCGTCATCGGGCAGGACGAACGTCCGCCCGCGCACCGCGGCCAGCGCCTGGCAGGTGCGTTGCAGGGCCAGCGTGCCGCGGGGACTCAGTCCCAGTTCGATCTCGGCGTGGCGGCGCGTCTCCCGCGCGAGGTCGATGATGTACCCTTCCACGGCCGGCGCGACCAGCACATCCCGGACGCGGTCACGGGCCTCCAGGAGGTCCTCCGCCGAGGCCACCGCCGCCAGCGCCGCCAGCGGATCGCCCGCGCCGAACCGGCGCAGGATCTCTCGCTCGCCATCGGCGTCCGGGTAGCCGAGGGTGAGGCGGAGGAGGAAGCGGTCCAGCTGGGCCTCCGGCAGAGGAAAGGTGCCCTGCAGTTCGACGGGGTTCTGCGTGGCCAGCACGAGGAACGGGCGCGGCAGGGGATAGGTCGTTCCCTCCACCGTCACCTGCTGCTCCTGCATCGCCTCCAGCAGGGCCGCCTGCGTGCGGGGGGTGGCCCGATTGATCTCGTCGGCCAGGATGATCTGGGCGAAGATCGGTCCGGCGCGAAAGTCGAACTCCTGCGCCCGCTGGTTGAAGTAATACAGCCCCGTGATGTCGGAGGGCAGGAGGTCGGGGGTGCACTGGATGCGGCGGAAGGCGCAGCCGATCGAGCGGGCCAGCGCCTTGGCCAGCATGGTCTTGCCAGTGCCCGGGACATCCTCGATGAGGATGTGGCCTTCGGTGAGCAGCGCCACGAGCGCCAGTTCGATGGCCTCGCCCGCGCCCACGATCACGCGCTCGACGTTCTCCCGCACCCGGGCGGCCAGCAGGGACACGCTTTCCATGGGATGCACCTGACGCGGCGGGGTCCGGACTCGAGGTCAGGACCGCCGCG
>JACQGZ010000052.1 GCA_016199305.1 Armatimonadota bacterium
ATCTCCAGATGCGCCGGGTTGGTTCTCCTTAGAAAGGAGGTGATCCAGCCGCACGTTCCCGTACGGCTACCTTGTTCGCGTCGGTCCCCTAGTCGCCTAGAGGCGCGGACTATCTCTTCATCCCTTCCGGGATGTCGGCGTATAGTCTCTGAGGGGTCAACCTGCCGGGCTTCTGCCGGCCGGCGACTTCCCTGCTGATTGTCCGCGTCACCCGGCGCATTGTCACCGTCTCGCGGCACTTGGCTTGGGAAGACGGTAGCGCGGGATCCTTGCGGAGGTTCCAGCATTGTACGGGCCCGAGAACGTATTCACCGTCGTATGGATTGCATTTCGCGAGGCTCAGATCCGCCTGCCTGACGTCCGGCAGGTCACCTCTCTTGCCAGCCGAAGAATCTGGGTGTTCAGTGGCTGGGAGGTCGGTAGGCCATGCGGCACGGCCGCGCTCGAAAATCCAGGCACCACACGGGCACGCGAAGTCAACGGTCAACCCCGATGTCCCGGTCGCTCCCCGGCCGCCGGCCCTTGACGGCGTTGGCGCACCAGAACCTGCCGGCGCCATTGACCCCACTGATCGGACGGCAACAGGAGATCGCCGCAGTCAGGGATCGGCTGCGTCGCAAGAACGTGCGGATGCTCACGCTGACCGGACCGCCTGGCGTCGGCAAGACACGGTTGGCCCTGGAAGTGGCACGGCGACTCCTCGCCAACTTTCCTGACGGAGTCGTGTTCGTCGATCTCGCCCTGGTCCGCGACCTCGAGGGCGTCGTCTTCGAGATTGCCCGGGCGCTGAAGATTCGGGACTCCCTGGACTGGCCGCTTCTTGCCAGGCTCAAGGAGTATTTTCGCCACAAAGCACTGCTGTTGGTCTTGGACAACTTCGAACAGGTGCTTCCCGCAGCACCCGATGTGGCCGGGCTGCTCGCGGCCTGCCCGCGTCTGAAGGTCTTGGCCACCAGCCGGGCGGCGCTGCGCATTTCAGCGGAGCACGAGTTTCCGGTGCCGCCTCTGGCTCACCCGGATCCCGATCGCCTCCCTCCGCCGGATGCACTCGCCGCCTATCCTGCGGTCGCGCTCTTTGTGGATCGGGCGCGATCGGCTAGGCCTCGGTTTGCGCTGACGCTTCAGAACGCCCGGGCGGTGGCGGAGATCTGCCAGCGCCTGGACGGTCTCCCTCTCGCGCTGGAACTGGCGGCGACCCGGATCAGAGTCCTCCCGCCGCAGGAGATCCTCAAACACCTGCAACAGAGGCTGGGACTGCTCACGAGTGGGCCCATCGACTTGCCGGCACGGCAGCGCACCCTCAGCGGAGCAATCGGCTGGAGCTACGATCTCCTGAGTCCGGGTGAGAGGATGCTGTTCCGGCACCTGGGCGTCTTTGCGAGCGGCTGCAGCATTGAGGCAGCCGACGCGGTCTGCAAGGTTGAGGGCCACCCACATCACCTGCTGGACGCCCTCACGTCACTGATCGACAAAAGCCTGCTGCGGCAAGAGCTACGCCCCGATGGCGAGCCCAGGTTCGCGATGCTGGAGACCATCCGGGAGTACGCGCAGGAGCGGCTGGCGGCCAGCGGGGAGAGCGACGCCGTTCAGCGGCGGCATGCCGCTTACTTCCTGGCCCTGGCAGACCGGGCGGAACCGGAGTTGCAGGGCCCTGACCAGAGCGCCTGGCTGGCCCGGCTGGAGGCGGACCATGACAACTTTCGGGCCGCCTTGAGCTGGTGCCTCGGCGAAGACGGTGAGGGGGAGACTGGACTGCGCCTCGCTGCGATTCTGGTCCCGTTCTGGGAGATCCGCGGGTACTGGAACGAGGGCCGCCGCTGGTTGGAGGCGGTGCTGCGGAACGCCAGCGGAGCGTCATCCGCTGCAAAGGTGAAAGCCCTCAACGGCGCCGGGATGCTGGCGTTTCAGCAGGGCGATTTCGCGCGGGCCGCGGCGCTGGCGGAGGAAAGCCTGTCTCTCGGTCGCGCCCTTGGCGACAGACGGGGCACGGTGACGGCGCTGAACATCCTGGGGTTCCACGCCTGCGCCACAGGCGACTACGGCCGGGCGGAGGCGCTGGGGTCGGAGAGCCTGACCATGTGCCGGGAAGTCGCCGATCCATTGGGCATTGCGGATGCGCTGCACATCCTGGGGTTGGTCGCGCGCGACCGCGGTGATCCGGCCCAGGCGACCGCGTCGCTCGAGGAGAGTCTGCGTCTCAGCCGCGCCCTTGACGCCAAGTGGCGAGTGGCCATCAACCTGACCGACCTGGGACTGGTCATGCGGGACCGCGGTCAGCACGCCCAGGCCGCGGCGCTGATCGAGGAAGGCCTGCAGCAATTCCGCGCATTGGGTCACAGACACGGAACGGCCACCGCGCAGAGCCACCTCGCCACAGTAGCCTGGTACCGACGGCAATACGACCGGGCGGCGGCGCTGTTCAGCGACAGCCTGATCCTCCGCAGGGAGCTTGGGGACGTGCGAGGCATCGCCGTCTGTCTGGTGGGATTGGCCGCGGTCGCCTCCGCCACCCGGCAGGATGAGAAGGCCGCCCGCCTGTTTGGCGCGGGGGAAGGTCTCAGGGAGTCGATCGGGGTATCGCTGCCCCTCTTCATCCGCGGCGACTACGAGCGGCTGGTCGGCACGACGCGCAGACACCTCGCCGACGCGTTTCAAGCACTCTGGGCCGAGGGCCGGACCATGACGGTCGACCAGGCCAGCGACCGTGCCCTCGCGACCTCACCGGCCGTCGAGCGGGCGGCCCGACCGCCGGGGATGCCGCTGACCCGTCGGGAACAGGAGGTCGCCGTGCTGGTCGCGCAGGGGCGTACTAACCGTGAGATCGCCGCCATGCTGGTGATCACCGAGAAGACTGCGGAGAACCACGTCCAGCACATCTTGAACAAACTGGGCTTCCGCTCCCGGGCCCAAATCGCCGCCTGGACTGTCGAACACGGCCTGGGCACCCGCTCGTAGTCCCGCCGCACCGCCACAACCGCTGTCCCTGCTCGCGGCACCAGCAGGCCCGCCGTTGCCTGACCCCGCAACACGGGCTAGCGGCCGGCGGTCTAAGAGGCTACAGGCCCTCGAGCGAAGAGAAATGGGTACCGTACTGAGGGATTTCCCCGATGACGGGGCTCAGGAAGTGATGTATACGTGTAACGGTTGTGCTCACGAAGATCGCCCGTGGGTGGGATATAGGAGGGACCGCAAGTGAGAGGGCTGGCACTGCTCCTTTCCTTCGTGCTCCTTGGGACCGTCGGCGCTCTTACGCCCGCTCCCGCGCAGG
>JACQGZ010000053.1 GCA_016199305.1 Armatimonadota bacterium
CCAAGGTCTTGTTCAGCGCCACCACGAACATCTGTCCGACGATGACCCAGATCACGACAATCCATAAGCCATTGAAGTATTCTGCTCTCCGGATCTCGTACTACAGGTAGTAGTCGTGCTCCCACACGTCCAGCCCGAGGACGGCCGACAGCCCCTCCAGGACCGGGTGGTCCTGGTTGGCGGTGGAGAGGACCTGGAGTTTCCCGTCGCCGCCCATGGCCAGCCAGGCCCAGCCGGAGCCGAAGCGGCCCATGCCGGCCTTCGTGAGATTCTCGGTGAACGCGTCGAAGGAGCCGAAGGCGCCGTCGATGGCCTTGGCCAGGGCGCCGGAGGGCTTCGTCGCCCCGCCCGGGGCGAGGAGCTGCCAGAAGAGCGTGTGGTTGGCGTGCCCGCCGCCGTTGTTGCGGACGGCGGTCTGGATGTCGGAGGGAAGCGACTTCAGGGTGCGCAGCAGGTCCTCCAGACCCTGCTTGTGGAGATCGCCGTGCTTCTCCAGGGCGGCGTTGAGGTTGTTCACGTAGGCGGCGTGGTGCTTGGTATGGTGGATCTCCATGGTCTGGGCGTCGATGTGCGGCTCCAGGGCCGCATAGGGATAGGACAGCTTCGGCAGTTCAAACGGATACATGGCGCCACTCCCCTCTGCCAGGAATTTGCCGCCGTGCAGCGGCAGGCTCTCGGGTTGGTGCTGGACGATTTCACTATAACCCACCGCGACGAGTTGAAACGACTCCTCGCCGGCGCCGCCCCGCGGACGGGTATCATGACAGACATGAAGGCGTGGCCGGGAAGGCCCTACCCGCTGGGCGCCACCCACGACGGCCGCGGCGTCAACTTCGCCCTCTACAGCGAGCACGCCGAGCGAGTCGACCTGGTGCTGGTGGCGGGGGTCGGCTCGCGTGCAGAGTCGCAGACGGTCACCCTGCCGGAACGCACCGGGCCGGTGTGGCACGGTTACCTCCCGGACGTCGGCCCGGGCCAGTTGTACGGCTACCGCGTGCACGGACCCTCCGAGCCGGACGCCGGCCACCGTTTCAATCCGCACAAGCTGCTGCTCGATCCCTACGCCCGGGCGATCGGCCGGCCGTTGGCCTGGCACGACAGCCTCTTCGGGTATGTCGTGGGGGACGGACGCGAAGACCTCTCCTTCAGTGAGGCCGACAGCGCGGCGCACGCCCCCTTGGGCGCGGTGATCTCCGGGGGCTTCGACTGGAAGCAGGACCGTCCGCCGCAGATTCCCTGGGAGGAGACGATTATCTACGAGACCCACGTCCGGGGCATCAGCAAACTCCACCCCGAGGTGCCGCCCGATGTGCGGGGCACCTACCTGGGTCTGGTCTCCGAACCCATCCTCCGCCACCTGCAGACGCTGGGGGTGACGACGCTCGAACTGCTGCCCGTTCAGGCCATCATGGGCGACCGCCAGCTGGCCGGGCGCGGGCTCTCCAACTACTGGGGCTACCATCCGCTGAATTACTTCGCCCCCGAGCCGTCCTATGCGGCGCGCGGCCCGCAGACCGCCGTAGAGGAGTTCAAGACGATGGTGCGGACGCTGCACGCCGCGGGGCTGGAGGTCATCATCGATGTCGTCTACAACCACACGGGAGAAGGTAACCACCTCGGCCCCACCGTCTCCTTCCGCGGCATCGACAACCGGTCGTATTACAAGCTGACGGAGCACGGTCGCTACTACATGGACTACACCGGCACCGGCAACACCCTCGATCCGGGCAACTCCTACGTGCTGCAGTTGATCACGGACAGCCTGCGCTATTGGGTGCAGGAGATGCGCGTGGACGGGTTTCGCTTCGACCTGGCCGCGGCGCTGGCCCGGGAATTCTTCGATGTGAACATGCTCTCGGCGTTCTTCAAGATCATCCAGCAGGATCCGGTGCTGTCGCGCGTCAAGCTGATCGCCGAACCCTGGGACGTCGGTGAAGGCGGCTATCAGGTCGGCAACTTCCCCTGGCTCTGGGCGGAGTGGAACGGCCGCTACCGGGACGTGGTCCGCCGCTTCTGGCGGGGCGACCGCGGCGTCACCGGGGAGTTCGTCACCCGCATCGCCGGCAGCAGCGATCTGTACGCGCTGAGCGGGCGGCGCCCGTACGCCTCGATCAACTTCGTCACCGCGCACGACGGGTTCACCCTCGCGGACCTGGTCAGTCATGAGCACAAGCACAACCAGGCCAACGGCGAGGGCAACCGCGACGGGACTGACCAGAACTACAGCCTGAACTGCGGCACCGAGGGGCCCAGCGCAGACCCGCAGATCCTGGCCTGCCGCGAGGGGTTGAAGCGCGCGCTCGCGGCCACGCTGCTGCTCTCCCAGGGGGTGCCGATGCTGCTCGGCGGGGACGAACTCTCGCGCACGCAGGGCGGCAACAACAACGCCTACTGCCAGGACAATGCGGTCGCCTGGTACCACTGGGATCTCGACGAGCGGCGGCGCGCCTTCCTGGAGTTCGTCCGCCGGCTAATCGCCTTCCGGCGGGAGCACGCCTCCTTCCACCGGCGCCACTTCCTCATCGGGGAGGCGGTGCCGGACGGGAGGCGGGATGTGGTCTGGCTCCATCCGGACGGCCGGGAGATGACGCAGGAGGACTGGGAGGATCCCCGCCGGGTCCTGGGCATGCTGCTCGACGGCCGCCTCCTCCGCGACACCGACGCGCGGGGAAACCCCCTCTACGACGACACCTTCCTCGTGTTGATCGCCGCGGGTGGGGAGGCCCGCTTCGCCCTGCCGGCGCCGCCCCGGGCCGGCGGGTGGGAACCGCTACTGGTGGTGGGAGACGGCGCCGCGGAGGGCCCCGCGCCGCTGCATCCTCCCGGCGGCGCCGTGCTGCTCAGACCACCGGCGCTGCAGGTGCTGCGCGCCGTCGCCGCGGGCTGAGTGTCACCCCTGGCCCACCTCCTGCGGGTAGGGCCGGCCGACCTGCGAGGCCAGTTCCGCTCCGTACAGGAGAATCGCCGCCGCGAGGTACATCCAGATCAGGAAGACGATGATACCGGTGAGTGAGCCGTAGACGAGCTGGTAGCGCGCGAACGTCCGCAGGTACCAGAAGAAGGCCTCCTTGATCCCCTCAAAAAGCATCCCCGCGGTGACGGCCCCCACCAGGGCGTTGAACCACGGCACCCTGACATTGCTCAGGTTGCGGTAGATCACCAGGAAGGTCAGGATGCTGAAGAGGGCCGGCGCGAGCGTGGAGAGGATGAGGCCGATCGGGGAGGCCTCAACGGAGAAGATCAGGAGGGCCAGCGTGGGGAAGACAGCGCCGGAGGTGATCAGGGAGAGGATCATAAAGACCCCCGCCATCGCCACCAGCGTCAATTCGATCAGTTTGTTGACCACCTTGCGCCGGAGAAATGGCAGCGGCGAGGGGGGCGGCCAGACCCGGTTGAGGGCGTTGCGGATTGTCGCCGCCACCGCCGTGGCGCTCCAGAAGAGGCCGACGATAGCCAGGATCCCGAAGGTGCCCCGCATGCGGATCGCCTGGGTGATCTGGCGGTCGAGGAACCGGGCGGTCGCCTCGGGGACGTAGCGGGAGAGCGTCTCCATGATCGCGCCGCGCACCAGCGTCTGGTCGACGAAGAGGCCGACCGCGGCCACCACGCCGATCAAGAGAGGAAAGATGGAGAAGAGCGCAGAGTACGCGACGGCCGCCGCCAGGTCGGGCGCCCCGTCGGCCAGGAATTTCTTGTAGGCTTCCCAGGCGAGCCAGACCGGCCGCACGCGCGGCAGGACGATGGGCATCCGTAAGGGGATCCGCACGGCCTCCCATTGTAGCATCCGGGGGTGGCCGCAGGCGGGGGCCGGAGGCGGCCGGGCAGCGGGCTACGGTTTGCGGGCGCGCACCGTCAGGCTGTAAACCTCACCTTGCCCGCGGGACAGCACCTCCACATCGGTGAACCCCGCGTGCCGCATCCGCTCCAGATAGACCCGTTCAGGATCGGCGCCGTCGATGCAGGCGGCCCAGCGCGCCGGATCAGCCGGCTCATCCGACCGCGGCCAGGCGCGGACCATATCGGAGATGACCAGCCGTCCCCCGGGGGCGAGCACGCGGAAGGCTTCGGCGAAGGCCCGGTCCTTGTCCGGCACCAGGTTGAGCACGCAATTGCTCAGCACCACCCCGATGGTGGCGTTGGCCACCGGAAGCCGTTCGATCTCGCCGAGCCGGAACTCGACCTGATTGAAGCCCAGGCGCCGGGCGTCCTCCCGCGCCCGCTCGACCATCGCCGGGGTCATGTCCACGCCGAGCACGCGCCCGCCGGGGCCGATCCGCTGAGCGGCACGAAACGCGTCCAGCCCGCGCCCCGAGCCGAGGTCGAGCACTACTTCGCCCGGCCGCAGCGCCGCCGCCTCCACGGGCGTGCCGCACCCGAAGGAGGGGATGCCGGGGAACTGGACGGTGCCACCCTGTGCTTCCGTCTCCACGCCGCTGAAGGAGACGTCGCCGCAGCATGAGTCGCCACCGCAGCAGTCACCCGCTGCGGAGCGCGTGTAGTGCTCCTTTACGGCATCTTTGATCTGCGTCTCGATCACGATTCCGCCTCCTGGCTCCGAGCATCAAGCTCTATCGTCATGACCGCCGCCGTCGCACACGAGGGTTCGCTGAACTGGCTGGAGGTGAGCAGCTGCGGATCGAGCCGCCCGCGCGCCGACCCGCGGAACCCCAGACGGTGGAAGAAGGGTGCGGCCGTCTCGGTGAGGAGCGCAATCCGCCGGACCCCGCGCCGGCCCGCC
>JACQGZ010000054.1 GCA_016199305.1 Armatimonadota bacterium
AATCCGGGCATCGGCCTGGTAGCGGCGGCGGGCATCGGGGGACTGGCGGCACTCCTCCATGCCTTTGTGGTGGTCACCCTGCGCGCGAACCAGTACGTCTCGGGCCTGGCCCTCACCATGTTGGGCCTGGGGCTGTCCGCGCTGCTGGGGCGGCGGTGGGAGGGGCTCCCGCTGCTGAACACCCTGCCGGAGGTCTCGGTCCTCACCTATGCCAGCGTGCTGCTGGCGGGGGTCCTGTGGTTCGTGCTGCATCACACCCGGTGGGGGATCGTGCTGCGATCGGCGGGAGAGGCCCCGGCGGCGGCCGACGCCCTGGGGGTGAACGTCTACCTGGTCCGCTATCTGGCCGTCGTCTTCGGCGGGGCGCTGGCCGGCGTGGCCGGCGGCTTTCTCTCGGTGGCCTACCGTCCCTCTTGGACCGAGGGGATGACGGCCGGGCTGGGGTGGATCGCCATCGCCATCGCGATCTTCGCCGCCTGGGAGCCGCTGCGGGCCGTCGCCGGCGCCTTCCTCTTCGGCGCGCTCTTCCATCTGTCGTTCCGGTTGCAGACCTGGGTGGCGCCGGAGCCGCTGCAGATGATGCCGTTTGCCTTCACCATTGTCGTGCTGGCGGCCACCACCCAGCGCGCGCGTCGCCGCCAGGGCGCCCCCGAGGCGCTGGGCGTCCCCTACGTCCGTGGAGAGCAGTGAGAGCAAGGAGGAGGTGAGATCCGGCGGGAAGTGGTACCGGGCAACAGCGTGAGTCCCAGGGGAGAGAGGGAGGGTTGAGATGCGCTGGATGAAGGGATTGCTTGTCGCCGTCCTGATCTTGATCTTCGCATCCGCCGGAACGGCGCAGTCGAAGCTCAAGGTCGGGTTCATCTACGTCGGGCCCATCGGGGACTACGGGTGGACCCACGCACACGACCAGGGCCGCCTGATCGTCCAGAAGGAGCTGGGCGTCGACACCATCTACGTGGAGTCCGTGCCCGAGCCTCAGGTCGAGCCCTTCATCGACAAGATGGTGGAGCAGGGGGCCAAGGTCATCTTCACGACCTCGTTCGGCTTCATGGACGGGACGCTAAACGCGGCGAAGCGCTATCCCAACGTGATCTTCGGACACGCCAGCGGCTTCAAGCGCAACAAGAACATGTTCACCTACATGGCCGACTTCTATCAGATCTACTACCTGAACGGCCTGATGGCGGGCGCGCTGACGAAGTCCGGGAAGATCGCCTACGTTGGGGCCTTCCCCATCCCGGAGGTGAAGCGGCACATCTCCGCCTTCGCCCTGGGCGTGCGGGCGGTCAACCCGAGGGCGACCGTGCACGTGCGCTGGCTCTTCGCCTGGTTCGATCCGGCGAAGGCCAAGGAGGCCACCGAGGCGCTGATCGCCGAGGGCGCCGACCTCTATGCGTTCACGGAGGACTCGCCGACCGTCATTCAGGTGTCGGCGAAGAAGAACCTGCTCAGTTTCAGCCACTACTCCCCGATGGCGCGCTTCGCGCCGCAGCACGTCGTTTCCGGCCAGCTGGTCCACTGGGAGCGGATCTATCTCGACTTTCTACGCAAGGTGCTGGCCGGGAAGTACACGACGGAGAACCTGCAGAACGTCGACTACTGGTGGTTGCTGGGGGAGCGGGCGGTGGAAATGGGCGGCGACTTCGGCGTGCCGCTCAACCCCGCCTACAAGGCCCGGCTGCAGGCCGTGCGTGTCAACACCGCGGACCTCGGGCGGATCTCGGTCTTCGATTTGGTGAACAGGCGGTTGGCGCAGATGGCGAAGAGCCCTGTGGCCTTTGACCCGTTCACCGGGCCGATCCGCGACCGCAAGGGCGTCCTGCGCGTGCCGGCCGGCAAGACCATGTCGGTGCTGGAGTTGACCACGATGGAGTGGGCGGCGCCGGGCATCGTCGGCCCCTGGCCGAAGGAGCCGTAAACCCCGGCCACACGGCCCGTTTTGAGGAATACGGCGGGGTCCGCTCGGGTCCCGCCGTATTCCTTTGGCTGAGGAATCGCCTACTTCAACGGCGCCCCGGCATCGACCCAGCGGCCGAGTGCGGCCCGCTCCTCATCCGTCATCCCGGTTTCGTTCCCCAGCGGCATGTTTCGTTGATCGACGACGCGGGCCCTGATCCGCGCGGCCTGCGCCCGGATCTGCGCGGGGGTGTCCAACCTCACCCCCCCGGCGGGGGCGCGGAAGTCCGGGTCCGTGGGGGTTTCCGAATGGCAGGCGGCGCAGCGGCGCACGATGATCGCGCGCACTTCGACGAAGGGGGGAGCGGTGACGTTCGTCGGGGGCGGCGCGCCGGGCGCGGGCCCCACCGTGAGGTAGACCAGGGCGAGGGCCGCCGCGGCCGTGGCCAGCGCGGTCCCGCGCGCGCCCCGCGGGCCCACCAGCATGAGATGCCTGATCCCGGCCCCAAAGACGATGAACAGCGACAGCACCACCCAGTTCAGCGGGGAGGCGTAGATCGCCGGGAAGTGGGGACTGAGCATGAGAAAGATCGCCGGGAAGGTGAGATAGGTGTTGTGCGTGGAGCGGGTCTTCGCGTGCACGCCCAGGGTGTGATCGATCTCCCGGCCGGCGCGGGCTGCCTGCACCATCCGGTACTGGGGCGGCAGGATGTGCACCCAGACGTTCGCGGCCATGATCGTCCCCAGCATCGACCCCACGTGCAGGAAGGCAGCGCGGGCGCTGAGCAGATGGGTCGCTGCGTAGATGACGCCCGCCAGCAGGACGGCGGAGATGAGAGCGGCGAGAGGAGGGCGTATCAGCCGGCTCCGCCAGAGGCCATCGTAGAGGATCCACCCACCGGCGATCATGCTGAGCCCCACGGCGATGGCCTGCCCGGGAGTGAGGGCGGAGACCGCGCGATCCACCATGAACGCGTCCGCACTCAAGTAATAGATGATGATCAGCAGGAGGAACCCGCTCAGCCAGGTGGTGGTGGCCTCCAGCCAGAACCAGCGCAGCCGCGGCGGCAGTCGGCCGGGGACCAGCAGCCGCTTCTCCAAATGGTAGTAGCCCCCGCCGTGAATCAGCCAGGTCACGCCGGCCACTTCCCTACGGCCCTGCGGATCGGGATGGAGATGGCTGTCGATCCACATGAAGAGGAGGGAGTCGCCGATCCACATGATGCCGGCGATGACGTGGATCCAGCGCAGCAGCAGGCTCAACCACTCGGACAACGTCGTCACAGCGCCTCCTTCTCTTCAGCCTCTGAGCGCTCCTCTGCGCCGCAAGAGCAGGCCCGACCCGATCGCTTGCCCTGGAGAATGGCCGGTGCGAGACTGTTCCCGTGGAGGCACCGGAGGTCCGCTACGCGAAGAGCGGCGATGTCAACATCGCCTACTCGGTCGTCGGCGAGGGACCCTTCGACCTGGTCTTCGTCGTCGGCTGGGTGATCTCGACGCTTGAGTACGCCTGGGAAGGGCCGCCCGCAGAGTTCTTCCGCCGGCTCGCTTCCTTCTCGCGATTGATCCTGCTCGACAAGCGGGGAACCGGCCTCTCCGACCGGGTCACGGGCATCCCTGACCTCGAGACGCGCATGGACGACGTCCGCGCAGTCATGGATGCCATCGGATCGAAGCGTGCTGCGGTGATGGGCGTCTCCGAGGGTGGGCCGATGACGGCGCTCTTCGCCGCAACATACCCCGAGCGGACGGCGGCGGCAATCCTCTATGGGACCGGCGCGACGTACCTCCGTTCGGACGACTACCCTTGGGCGTCGACCCGCGAGGAGTACCTCAGGTTCATCGAGGAGCGCGAGCGCCGCTGGGGCGAGCAGGAATATATGCAGGAGCTGCTCGAGTACTTCGCGCCGAGCATCGCCCACGACGAGACCGTCCGACGGTGGTGGCCGAGATATGTGCGAACGAGCGCGAGCCCGGGCGCGGCCGCCGCGCGCATGCGGATGAACATGGAGATGGACGTGCGGCAAGTCCTGCTGACGATCGGCGTCCCGACCCTTGTCCTCCACTTTGCGGGCGAGAAGGTCTTCGACGTCCACGGGGCGAGATACATGGCGGAGCGTATCCCGGGCGCGGAGCTGGTTGAGCTCCCCGGCGAGGACCACGCCTGGTTCGTGAAGCCCGAGCCGGTCGCCCGCGAGGTCGAGAGGTTCCTGAGGGGGATTTGGGACCGGGGCGAATGGGACGTGGTTGAGACCGACCGCGTCTTGGCCACGATTCTCTTCACGGACATCGTCGGTTCCACCGCGAAGGCGGCAGAACTTGGCGACCGGGGCTGGCGCGAGCTGCTTGGTCGCCACCACGCGCTCGTCCGCCGCCACCTGGTGCGCTTCCGGGGTCGTGAACTCGACACTGCTGGGGACGGCTTCTTCGCCAGCTTTGACGGACCGGCCCGCGCGATCCGCTGCGCCTCCACAATCAGAGAATCGGTGCGCGAACTCGGGCTCGAGGTGCGCGCAGGGTTGCATACGGGAGAATGTGAGCTCATGGCGGGGAAGGTCGGAGGGATCGCCGTCCATATCGGCGCGCGCGTCGCCGCCGAGGCGCAGCCGGGTGAGGTTCTCGTCTCCTCTACCGTCAAGGACCTTGTAGCCGGCTCTGGCATACGGTTCCGTGAACGCGGCGTCTCGACGTTGAAGGGTTTGCCCGGCGAGTGGCGGCTCTATGCGGTTGAGGGAACCGAGGAAGCCTCGCCGCCGCCCTGATCACCTGCTCGCTGCTCCGCCCGTTGGCCGGTAGCGGTCCTCTGCGATCGCCACCAGGTCGTCGATGGCCATCTGGAGTTCCTCCTCGCGGCTGCGGGCAAGGCGGGCGCGCAACACCTCCAGGATCTCGGCCTTGGGCCGGCGATTCACGAAGACGACGAAGCGGAAGCCGAACTTCTCCTCATAGGCGCGGTTCAGGCTGGCCAGGTCGGCCAGCACGTCCGGATCTTCGTCGGATCCCTGCTCGCGCGCGGAGGCGTGCGAGGCCGCCCGCTCGCCGATGCGCGGGTGCGCAGCCAGCGCCTCGATCACCTCCTCCTCGGGGAGGCTGCGCAGGAGCCGCCGCGCCTCGGCCAGCGGATTCGCCAGCGCCGCCAGCCGCTCGACGAAGCGGCTGCGCCCCTCGAAGAGCGCCGCCAGGTCGTCGGCGCTCAGCTGCCGCGGTAGGTCGTGCATCCGTACGGGGAGAGCAGCAGCGGGATGTGGTAGGGCCGGCCGGTATCGGTGACGGCGAACTCCACCTCCAGCCGCTTGAAGAAGGGGGAGGGGACGTGGAAGACCAGGCGATACGTGCCGGCCCGGAGGTTCCCGCCGGCCAGATCGGTGATCCGGCCGTCCGCGTTCGTCTCCTGTGTAGAGAGGAGCGCGCCCTCCCGGTACAGCTCAACCCGCACGCCGCGCGCCGGCTCGCCCTTGGCCGCGTCCAGGACGTGGGTGGAGATGAAGGGTCTCCGTTCCATCAGCGGTTCGCCCCCGGCATCAGCTTGAAGATGGGCAGGATGCCCAGGTGGTGCACGTCCGGCCACTCCTCGCCTTCCAGCAGGAGCGCCGCCTTGGCCACCAC
>JACQGZ010000056.1 GCA_016199305.1 Armatimonadota bacterium
CACGTGGGGAAAGCGTTGGCGCGCCCGGCGGGACTTGAACCCACGGCCTTCGGCTCCGCAGGCCGACGCTCTATCCGCTGAGCTACGGGCGCGCAAACTGCGTATACCCATTCTATCATGAAGAGCGAATCGCCTATCAGTTCGTCTTGTTTCCGCTCGTCGCCGTAACCGCGAGTGCTCTTCTTGAAGGTAGCCTAAGCTGCCCCACCTGATCAAGGCCTCTCCTCGCGTTCTTCCTGGACGAAGTAGATGAAGTCGAGGATTAGATAGCCCGCCTGATCTCCTCGACGGCCTGGGGGTTCTCCAGGGAGGAGAGGTCGCCGGGCTCGGTGCCCAGGTGGGCGGCGCGGATGACCCGGCGCATGATCTTGGCGTTGCGGGTCTTGGGTAGGTCGCCGACAAACCTCACCTCCTTCGGCTCGAGGGTCTTGCCCAGCAGGTCCACGACTTGGCGGCGGATCTCCTGACGGAGCGCATCGGAAGGCTCGAACCCCGGCCGCAGGACCGCAAAGCAGACGACCGCTTCGCCCTTCAGTTCGTCGGGGACGCCGATCGCGGCGGCCTCCGCCACCGCCGGGTGGGCGACGGCGGCCGACTCGACCTCCGCGGGGCCCACCCGCTTGCCGGCCACCTTGATCGTGTCGTCGCTGCGCCCCAGCAGGAACCAGAAGCCGTCCTCGTCGATCTTCGCCCAATCGCCGTGCACCCAGACGTCCGGCCAGCGCGACCAGTAGGTCTCGAGGTAGCGCTCCGGGTCTCGCCAGAAGCCGCGGGTCATTCCCGGCCAGGGCCGCCGCACCACCAGTTCGCCGACCTCGCCGCGCACGGGCCGGGCGTGCTCGTCGTAGACATCCACATCCATCCCGAGGACCGGCGCGGTGAAAGCCATCGGCTTCTGCGGGTGCAGGACGGTGCAGCCGAGGATGCCGCCGGAGATCTCGGTGCCGCCGGTGTAGTTCATGATCGGGCAGCGCCGGCCGCCGACCTTCTCGAAGAACCACATCCAGGGCTCGGGGTTCCAGGGCTCGCCGGTGGAGCCGAGCAGCCGCAGCGCGGTGAGGTCGTGGCGGCGCGGCAGCTCGTCCCCGTGGCGCATCAGCGCGCGCACCGCTGTCGGGGAGATGCCGAGAATCGTCACTTTGTGGCGCGCGGCGATCTCCCAGAGGCGGTCAGGGTCGGGGTGGTCGATCGCCCCGTCGTAGAGCACCATCGTCGCCCCCAGCGTCAGGATGCCGATGATCTCCCAGGGGCCCATCATCCAGCCCAGGTCGGTGAGCCAGAACATCACGTCGCCCTCGGCTACGTCGAAGCCATAGGCCATGTCCATCGCGCCTTTGATCGGGAAGCCGCCGTGGACGTGCACGGTGCCCTTCGGCCGCCCGGTCGTGCCGGAGGTGTAGATGATCATCTGGGGATCTTCGGGGGCGGTGATTTCAGGCGGGCAGTCGGGTGATTCCCGCGCGACCAGGTCCTCCCAGCGGTGGTCACGTCTGGCCGCGATGGGCACGGGGGCCCCGGTGCGGCGCTGCACGATGACGTGGCGCACGCCGGGCGAGGCCCGCACGGCCTCGTCCGCGATCTCCTTCATCGGCACGAACTTGCCCCGGCGGGTGAACCCGTCGGCGGTAATCAGCGCGACCGCCTCCGCGTCCTGCAGCCGCGTGGCGACGGCGCCCGCCGCGAAGCCGGAGAAGATGGGCACGTAGACGGCACCGATGCGGTTGACCGCCAGGGTGGCGATGGCGCACTCGGCCGTCATCGGCATGAAGATGCCGACGCGGTCGCCCGTACGGAGGCCTAACCGGCGCAGGGCATTGGCCAGCCGGTTCGTCTCTTGCAGCATCTCGCGATAGGTGAGGCGGCGGACGGTTCCCTCCTCACCCTCGGCGATGCAGGCCACCTTGCTGCCCAGCCTGGCAACGTGCCGGTCCAGGCAGTTATGGACGTAGTTGAATTTTCCGTCGATCCACCAGGTCGTCCACTGGATGCCGCGGGAGGTGTCCAGGACGCGGGAGTAGGGACGGAACCACTCCAGGGCCAGATCCTTGCTCACCGCATCCCAGAACCACGCCAGGTCCTCGATGGAGCGGCGATGCAGCGCCGCATAGTCCGGCAGGCCGTGGCGGCGCATGAACCGGACCAACCGGCTGCCCTCCACATACTCCGGCGTCGGCTCCCAGACGATCTCGGCGGCGCGAATGGCCACGGAGAGGGGGTCGCCGCTAGTACCCGGGTTCGCGGATCG
>JACQGZ010000067.1 GCA_016199305.1 Armatimonadota bacterium
AGCGACATGGCGGTGCCGATGGAGATGAGGGCCAGGTTGACCATGGCCGAGTCCCGCAGTCCCCAGACGACCATCTGCCCCAGCCGCAGGCCCTGTACCCGGGAGAGGACGAGCATCAACAGCGTGATGTTCACGAGGTAGTACATCATACCGGCCGCGAAGCGCAGGAACGTCTCAATCCAGACCGGCGGCAGGACGGTCCTCCACCCGACCACATAGCCTTGGCCAGCGTGATACATTAGAGCCGCCGCGGCAGTGGCCAGGGCATACATCGAGCCGTTGAAGAGCACCTTATAGAAGGGTTTGTTCGCGTCGATGTCCGCCACGACGACGGCGGCGACCGCCAGCATGACGGCGGCCGGCCACTCAAAGGCAAAGAGCGTGAGCAGGATGATGGTGATGCTGAAACTCTCGTCCTTACTGGCCCGGCCCAAGGCAAAGGGGACCGGCTTCATCTCACTGAGGATGGCGAGGACGAGGAGCAGCGAATAGGAGAGGACGCCGCTCTCCAGGGCGCGCGGAATCTGAAACATCAGGGTCTCGACGGCATGCCCGACCACGACTGCTCCGGCCGCGCAGACGATGATCAGAATGAGGCGGAGCTGGGGGTTCATGCGGCTCGACGCGGCCAGTGGAGCCCGGGCGGACGCATGAGATGCTGCACCATGATGAAGACGGCCACGGCGATCGTCCCATCTCCCACGCTGAAGGCGCGCCCGAGGAGCCAGCGCGGCGTGCGCAGGACGTCACCGAGAAACCACAACCGCGTGTCCTCTTTCAGCAGCACGGCATTGTTGTAGTAGCCGTGCCTGGCGACCTCGCTACTGGCCGTCCCACCCAGCCCGTCTGGGGGCACCGGCATGAATCCCTGGTTCGCCGCGATGACAACGGCGTTGGCCGCGAGCCCGAGCCCCAGGAGCCACAGCCACGGTGTCTGGCGGTTCGCCCAGACAAACGCAAACGCGATTCCGTAGGACGCCACGTGGAAGGCGCCGGCAAGCGTCCGTGCTCCCTGTGATGCGCTCTCGTCCGGCCAGAAGCCGACGACCTGCAGACCGAGCGCAATGATGGGCAGGAGGGGGAAACGCCACCGCTGTTGCCCGAGGGCCAGCACGCTCCCGCCCCGGGCCAGGCCAACGAGCAGCGATAGCAGCAGCACGCTCAGCAGCAGCATGGCGGTCTGAACCTGACCTCCCGATTCCCCATTCGCGACCGTCGCGCGAACCAAAGGCCGGCCGAACTAGCGGCGATTCGGCCGGCCCGCAGGAGAATGGTTGCCCGCGCTGTCCATCGCTGACCGCCCCCGGAGGGCCGCTCAACAAGAAGGAGATTCCGAGAGCGAGGCGTCAGCGAATTCTCAGCGCCAGCTCACCAGTCCCTCCACTTGCCGTTTGCGGCGATGGCCATCAGCAATGAGGCCAGCGCTGCGAGCGTTACCACCAGGCCAAGCACCCTGCTCTTCCAGCGCATCGCTGCCACCTCCCTGGTTTCGCCTTGTCGCCGCGTCGTCGTGCGGTCGCGGAGACAGCCTGAACAAACCTCCTTCAGTCAGAAGCGAAAAGCCGCCGGTACCGTCGAGAGGGGTCTCTTCGGCAGCCCGGCGGCCATGGCCCAGAGGGGTTAGGCCCGTGACTTTGCGGCCCCGGGTTTCCCCGGGTGTGCCTTTATCGGAGAGCGTCTCTCGCCGCCTCGCGCTCGAACGTCTGAGCACTGAGGCGGCACCAAGGCATGTACCCAAGGGGCCGCCGTCCTAGACCGATACTCGACCAAGCCGCCGACGGAGTGCCGGGAGGCGGGAAATTCCGGGAGATTTGAGGAGCTTCGGAGGAAGGCGGGGGCTGACGCTCTACCGCGTCACGTACGGGCTGTCCGAACGGAAGAACCGCCAGGGGCGGTCCGCGGCGCGGCGGATGCCGACGCGCGGGCCGGCCGTCACCACGAAGAGCCCCGGCTGGCCGTGGGCGATGAACAGCGGGGGCGTGGTGAGATCCCATCCGTTGTGCGCGCGGCCGATTCCCATCGCCTGCGCCAGCCGGCCCGGCCCGGAAGCTACCCGCCGGAGGTCGAGCTGACGGTCCGCGCCGCCCATCCCGCGCCGAGCCGCCATCAGTTCGATTCCCTCGCGCGGCTCGAGTGCGCGCAGGAGCACGGCCCCGGCGGTCCCCTCCGCCTCGGTGACCACGTTCAGGCAGAAGTGGTTGCCGTAGGTGAAGTAGACGTAGGCGACCCCGGGCGGCCCGGCCATGATGCGGCTGCGCGGGGTGAGGCGGTAGGCGTGGCTGGCCGGGTCGTCGCCGCCGCGGTAGGCCTCCGTCTCCTCGATCCGCCCGACGGTGCGGCCCTGCGGACTGTCGTGCACCAGCAGGTGGCCCAACAGCTCCCGCGCCACGGTGACGGTGGGGCGGGCGTAGAAGCGGCGCGGCAGCGGCACCAGGCGCCGCCGCTTCATCGGCGCTTGCGCCTGGCCGTGCTCGCCGCCGCGATGCGGGGCCGCGGCTTCCGCGAGCGGCGGGGCCGGCCCGCCGGGCCGTCCTGGGGGGCTCCCGCTCCCGCCCGTTTGCGGAGGGCGACGCGCAGCGCCTCCAGCGGCAGGCTGTTGAGCACATCGGCGGGCTGCACCCATCCGCGCCGGGCGGTGCCGATGCCGAACTCCATGTAGCGGAGTTCGTCGCGGGTGTGGGCATCGGTGTTGATCGCCAGGCGCACGCCCCGCTCCCGCGCCAGGCGGGCCTGGCTGTCCCGCAGGTCCAGGCGCTCCGGCCCGGCGTTGATCTCCAGGGCCGTGCCGGTGCGCCGCGCGGTTTCGATCAAGGTCTCGACGTTCACCGCGTAGGATTCGCGCTGGCTGAGCAGCCGGCCGGTGGGATGGGCGACGAGGTGCACGTGCGGCGACTCCATCGCCCGGACGAGGCGGCGCGTCATCTCCTCTTCGCTCATGCGGAAGTGGGAGTGGACCGCCGCCAGCACGATGTCCAGTTCGGCCAGCACCTCGTCGGGATAGTCCAGGCGGCCGTCGGGGGCGACCTCACACTCCGTGCCGATCAGCACGGCGATGCCCACGCGCTCGCCGACCCGTTTGACCTCCCGCGCGTGCGCCCGCAATTCCTCGATCGTCACCCCGCCGGCGAACTTGAGCGATTGGGAGTGGTCGGTGATGGCAATATACTGGTAGCCGAGCGCCTTCGCCGCCTTCGCCATCTGCTCCGCGCTGTCCGAGCCGTCGCTCCAACGCGTGTGCATTTGCAGGTCGCCGCGGATGTCCCCCAGGGCGATCAGCCGCGGCAGGGCGCCCCGCTCCGCCAGTTCCACCTCGCCCTGATCTTCGCGGATCTCCGGGGGGATCCAGGGGAGATCCAGCGCCGCGTACACCTCCTCCTCGCTCCCCCCGGCCACGCGCCGCTCGTCCTTGACGCGGAAGACCCCGTATTCGTTGATCTTCAACCCGCGCCGCACCGCCTTCTCGCGCAGTTTGACGTTATGCTCCTTGCTGCCCGTGAAGTACTGCAGGGCGGCGCCGAAGGACTTGGGATCGACCACCCGCAGGTCCGCCTGCACTCCCACCTCCAGCACCACGCTGGACTTCGTCGGGCCCCTGGCCAGCACGCGGCGCACCTGCGGCAGCGTGGTGAAGACCTCCATCACCTTCTCCGGGCGCCGGGCGGTGGCCAGCAGGTCGATGTCCCCGATCGTCTCTCGCATCCGCCGCAGACTGCCGGCCAGGCTGACGGCCTTCACCTCCGGCAGCGCGCGCAGGGCCTGCTCAATCGCCTTCGCGTGCGGCAGCACCTGCCCCAGGGGGAGGCGCTCGGCCCGCCGCCGCATCTGCTCGATGCCCCGCAGGATGTTCTCTTCGGTCTTGGCGCCCATGCGCGGGAGGGCGCGCACGCGGCCCGCGCGGCAGGCCTCCTCCAGCTCCTCGATCGAGGCAATCCCCAGCCGCTCGTGCAGCAGCAGCGCCGTCTTGGGGCCGACCTCCGGGACGGTCATCAACCGGGTGAGGCCTGCGGGCAGGGAGGCGCGCAGTTCCTCATAGTAGCCGATCGTGCCGGTCGTGAGGAACTCCTCGATCTTCTGCGCGGTGGAGGCGCCGACGCCGGGGATCTCGGTCAGCTCGCCACGCGCCGCCACCGCCGCGACATCCTCGCTGAGGGCGTCCAACGCCCGGGCGGCGCGCCGGTAGGCGGAGATCCGGAAGATGGACTCCTCCTTGATCTCCAGCATGTCGGCGATCTCGCTGAAGACCCGGGCGAGCGCCGCGTTCTGCATGGCGGGCTAGATGCGGCGGTCGGGACCGATCGGTGGCACCATGGGGAAGCGGCGCATCGCCTGCCGCTCCCACTCCAGGATGGTCTTCCCCAGGCGAGAGGCGGTGATGTCGCGCTGCATCGCCTCCGCGGCGGGGGTGGCGCTCAGCAGCCCCACGATGACCATCGCGGCGGCGATCCCCCGCCCCAGGCCGAGAATGCCCCCGGCGATCTGCGCCTCGACCCGGGGCCGCTTCCCGCCGAGGAAGGTGTTGGCGATCACGCTGAAGATGATGTAGAAGCCGATGAGGAGGACGCCGAAGGCGATGGTGCGGGCCCAGTCGGCCTGGAGGGGCAGGGATTCCACGCCCTTGCCATAAAAGGGCAGCAGGAGGATCGTGAGCAACCAGGCGGCCGCGATCACGATGATCCCCACCAGCGCGGCAACCCATCCGCGCAGGACGCCCTGGAAGACGCCGATCAGCAGAACGGCGACGATCACCCAGTCGACCCAGTTCATCGTCGCCTCACTTCTTCGCGCGCCCGCCGAGGCCTCCCTGCCCGGGCGGTGGCGCGCGGCGACGCCGGACGCGCGGACGGCGCGGTCGCTCAGGCGCGCGGGCGCGCCCGCAGCGTCGCTTCCAACGCGCGGTGCATCGCCGCCATCACCGCGTCCACCTCCTCCCCGGTGAGCGTCCGCTCGGCCGCGCGGAAGCGCAGGGCGTAGGCCAGGCTGCGGTGCCCCGGCGGGGACGGGGGCCCGTCGTAGACGTCGAAGAGGTCGGCGGCCTCCAGCAGACTACCCCCCGCCTCCTGGATCACCCGCAGTACCTGCGCCTGCGAGACGTCTGCGGGGACGAAGAGCGCCAGGTCGCGCTCCACCGCGGGATGGCGCGGCAGGGCAACAAAGCGCCGCCGCAGCGTCGCCCGGCTCAACACCACGTCCAGGTCGATCTCGGCCACCTCGATGCGGCCGGTGAGTTCGAAGCGCTCCGCGACCG
Source organism: Armatimonadota bacterium (assembly GCA_016199305.1). Taxonomy (GTDB): domain Bacteria; phylum Sysuimicrobiota; class Sysuimicrobiia; order Sysuimicrobiales; family Humicultoraceae; genus JACQGZ01. The sequence goes on from JACQGZ010000067.1 coordinate 5,246, forward strand.
CCGGGTGCAGTTCGCCCAGGACCCCGATCTCCTCGCCGTCCAAGCGGAGGTGGGCGCTGCGGCCGGGATGGAGCCAGGAGCGCGCGGCGCGCTCGGGCTGCGGCGCCAGGCGCAGCTCCGCCCACAGCGTCTCCAGGATCCCTTTGAGATGGAAGAAGGAGACCTCCTCCACCTCCGCGGGGATGTTCCACCCACGGACCAGGCGCCCGCGCATCGCCACACCCAGCGAGCGGCGCTCGGCGATGCCGGCGGCGCCGCCCGGTCCCGCGGGCCGGCCGGTCCCTGCCGCCGTGCGGTGAAAGGTACGGCCGATCTCAAAGAGATGGATGGCATCGATGCGCCGGCTGAGGTTGACGCGCATCGCCTCCAACAGGCCCGGCAGGATCATCGTGCGCAGGTGGGTGTGGTCGGCCAGCAGCGGGTTGGTCACGGGGACCGCCCGGCGCACCGGATCGTCCGCCGCCAGCCCGAGCCGGTCGACCACCTGCGGGCTGATCAAGGAGAGGGTCACGGCCTCGGTCAATCCCGCCCGGATGAGCACCTCACGCACCGCAGCCTGCGCCTCCAGAGCGGCCGCCCGGCTCCCCGCCCGGGTCGCCTCAACCGGGGTGGCCTCGGGAATGCGGTCGTAGCCGTGGTGGCGCGCCACCTCTTCGATCAGATCCTCCTCGCGCTGCAGATCGACGCGGCCGGGAGGCGGCGTGACGGTGAGGCGGTCGCGCTGCGCGTCCAGCCCGCATCCCAGGCGCCGCAGGATGGCCTCGACCTCCTCCCTCGGCACCTCCACGCCCAGCAGCCGGCGGATGCGGTCCAGGCGCAGGGCAATCTGGACCGGGGGCGCCGGATGAGGATAGCGGTCGATCGCCCCGGCGAGCACCTCGCCGCCGGCCACCTCGACCAGGAGGGCCGCGGCGCGGCGGGCAGCGTCGAGGACGATGCGCGGATCGATCCCCCGCTCGAACCGCGCGCTGGATTCGGTCCGCAGGCCCAGCCGGCGGCCGGTTCGCCGGACCGGCGGGCCGTCAAAGGCCGCGGCCTCCAGCAATACGCGGCTCGTGCCGGTGCCGATCTCGGAGGCCGCCCCACCCATCACGCCCGCCACCCCCACGGCCCGCTCGGCGTCGGCGATCACCAGCATCTCCGGATCCAGCGTCCGGCCCACCCCATCCAGCGTCATCAGCGTTTCGCCTGGACGAGCCCGGCGCACGACGATGCGGCTGCCGGCCAGGCGGTCCAGATCGAAGGCATGGAGGGGCTCCCCCTGCTCCAGCATGACGTAGTTGGTCACGTCCACCACGTTGTTGATGGCGCGAATCCCCGCGGCCTCCAGGCGGCGCACCATCCAGACGGGGGACGGGCCAACGCGGACCCCGCTGATGACGTGGGCGGTGTACCGCGGACACCACGCCGGCTCCTCGATCGTCACGTCGGCCATCTCGGAGGCGGGGGTACGCGCCTCCGCTAGCGTGACCGCGGGCGGCCGGACCTCCAGGCCCCAGGCCGCCGCGATCTCCCGCGCCACCCCCAGGATGGACAGCAGGTCGGGGCGGTTGCTGGCGGTCTCCAGCTCGAGCACCGCCTCGCCGCCGAACCACTCCAGCCCCTCGCTCCCCAACCCGAGCATGGGCAACCGCTCGAGGAGCGCCTCGGGCGGCGCCTCAATCGCCACCAACGCCTTCAGCCATTCCAGCGGCACGCGCATCGTCATCCTCTAGAACTGTGCCAGCATGCGCAGGTCGTTCTCCCAGAAGAAGCGGATGTCCGGGATGCCGTAGCGCACCATCGCCGGGCGGTCGCCGAACCCGCCGAAGGCAAAGGCGGTGTAGCGCTCCGGATCGATCCCCGCGACCTCGAGCACCCGGGGGTGGAACATGCCGCAGCCGGCCAGTTCCAGCCAGCCGGCGCCGTACTCCACCGCCACCTGCGCGCTGGGCTCGGTGAATGGGAAGTAGTCCGGCTGAAAGCGCGTGCGCGTCTGCGGGCCGAACATCTCCCGCGCAAACGCGGCCAGCACGCCCTTCAGGTCGGCGAACGTGATCCCCTCCCCCACCATGAACCCGTCCACCTGATGGAACACCGGCATGTGGGTCGCGTCCACGACGTCCCGGCGATAGCATCGGCCCGCCGTGAGGATGCGCATCGGCGGGCGGCGCTCCCGCATCACCCGGGCGTCCACGACTGTCGTCTGCGTGCGCAGCAGCAGGTCGTCGGTGAGGTAGAAGGTGTCCTGCTCGTCGCGGGCCGGGTGGTCGCGCGGCACGTTCAGGCGCTCGAAGTTGAACTCCTCGGTCTCGATCTCCGTGCCCTCGACCACCTCGAAGCCCATGCGCACAAAGATGTCCTGGACCTCCTCGATCGAGCGGCGCAGGATGTGCGATCGGCCGAGGTGGCGCCGCACCCCGGGCAGGGTGACGTCGATGCGCTCGGCCTCCAGCTGCGCGACGCGGGTGCGGTCGGCCACCGCCGTGGCCTGCGCGCCGAAGCGCGCCTCCAGATGGGCCCGCAGCTCGTTGAGCGCGCGCCCCGCCGCCGGACGGGCCTCCGCCGGGAGGCGGGCCACCCCCTCGAAGAGCGCCGCCAGCCGGCCCGAACGTCCCAGATAGGCGCGGCGCACCTCTTCGATAGCCTCGGGGGTGGCCGCCTCAGCGATGCGGCGCTCCGTCTCACGGCGGAGCCGGACGATCTCTTCCTGCATCAGCGCCTCCCCAAGATCAGTTGAGTGAAAACAAAATCGCGCCTCCGTCCTGGGACGAAAGCGCGTTCTTCCGCGGTACCACCCGGCTTCCCGGCGCGTGATGGCGCCGGGCCCTCGGCGCTCCCTGTGACGGTGGAGCCTCCGGCGGAACTACCCGCGGCGCGTCCGGCGCTGTGACCGGAGCGCGGACCGCTTCACTCCGCGGCTCGGGAGGGAACTTCGGACCGGCCCACGCGCGGGGCTCCGCACTCGACCTCCCCGCTCTCTAAAGGCGCGACCGGCCGTACTCGCTCCGTCATCGCCTGCCGTACCCCGGCCCGCGGGCGGGCCGGTTCAGTTCAACGACAGCGGCATAAAGATCGTCTGCATGGTCAGACGACGATACGCGAGGTACGCCCAGATCGAGCCGGTCGATTCGAAGATCCGCCAGAAGATCTCTGCCGGCCAGGCGATCTCCATCCCTCACTCCGCCGACCTCACTGTCCGTGAGCTGCGGCCGGCGGCGATTGGGCTTCAGTATACACCGCGGACGCGGCCTCGTACAGGAGAATCGCGGCGGCCACCGCGGCGTTCAACGACTCCGCCCGTCCGGCGATGGGAACGCGCACCACCTGGTCGGCCGCCTCCAGCCACGCCCCATCCAGCCCTTCGCCCTCGTTGCCGACGGCCACCGCCACCGGCCGCCCGTAGTCGGCCGCGCGCGCCGTCACGGTCCCCGCCGCATCGGCGGCCAGGAGGCGCACTCCCCTCGCCCGGAGCGTGGCGCGCAACCGGTCCGCCGCCATCTCCGCCACCGGCAGGTGGAAGAGCGAGCCCATCGTGGCCCGCGCGGTCTTCGGATTCGTAGGATCGACCGTCCCCGGGGTGAGGGCCACCGCGCCGGCGCCCGCCGCGTCCGCGGTACGGATCATCGTGCCGAGATTCCCGGGATCCTGCACCCGGTCCACGATCAGCAGGAGGAGGTCCCGGCGCTGCAACGCGACGTCGAGGGAGGCCCGCTGATGCCGCATCACCGCGACGACGCCCTGCGGGGTCTCCACTTCGCTGATGGCCTCCAAGACGTGCGGGGCCACCTCCACGATGGCGATCGCCCGCGCGCGGGCCACCTCCAGCAGCGCGGCGAGCCGGGGCGACGGCGCCTCGGGGACGGTGAGGATCTGCTCGACGGGGGCGCCCGCGGCCAGGGCGGCCTCGACCAGGCGGATGCCGTCGATGAGAAAGCGGCCGGCGGCGGCCCGCTGGCGGCGGTCGTGCAGCTGGCGGAGGGAGCGGACCAGCGGGTTCTTCGTGGAGGTGATCAGAAGGCCGACTCCAGCCGGTTCAGCTGGCGGTTCTCCCCCACCACGACCAGCACGTCGCCGGTCTGCAGCCGGACGTCGGTGGCGGGGGAGATGAGCAGCTGGCTGTCTCGCCGGATCAGCAGCACGTTGACGCCGAACTTCGTGCGCAGCTCCAGCTCACCGAGGGTCCGGCCGTCGAGGCGGGCGGGGACGTTGACCTCCTCGATCGTGTAGTCCGGCGAGAGCTCGATGTATTCGAGGACGTTCGGCGAGGCGAGGGAATGGGCCACGCGTTCGCCCATGTCCCGCTCCGGAAAGATCACCAGGTCGGCACCCACCTTCTCCAGCACCTTGCCCTGCTGCTCGTCCACCGCCTTGGCCACGATCTTCTTCACGCCCAGGTCTTTGAGCAGCAGCGTCGTCAGGATGGACTCCTGAATGTCCACGCCGATGGCCACCACGACGGCGTCCAGGTTGGTGATGCCCACGGCGCGCAGGGCCTCGGGATCGGTGGAGTCCACCTGGACGGCGTGGGTGACGTGATCGACGACGAGGCGCAGGGCGGCTTCATCCTTGTCCATGGCCAGCACGTTGTGGCCCAGGTCGTAGAGCGTCCGGGCCACGCTCGAGCCGAACCGCCCCAATCCGATGACCGCGAACTCCCCCATCGCTCCCTCACCCCACGTAGATCGGTTCTTCCGAATAGTGGAAGCGGGGGACGCGCTGCCGCCGCGTCAGGCCGAAGGCCAGCGTGAGCAGCCCCACCCGCCCCGTATACACCGTAGTGATGATGAGGACCTTCCCCAGCGCGCTCAGCGAGGGGGTCAGGCCGGTGGTCAGTCCGACCGTGCCGAACGCCGAGACCACTTCAAAGAGTGCCGGCAGGAAAGAGACGCCTTCGCTGAGCGAAAGCAGGATAGACATGGCGACGACGAAGGCCACCGCCAGCAGCGCGATCGTCACCGCCTTGTAGATGACCAGCGGCGGCAGCCGCCGCTTGAAGAGGACCGGGTCGGGGCTGCCGCGCATCATCGCCAGGATCACCGCCAGCGGGGCGATGAAGGTGGTGGTCTTGATCCCGCCGCCCGTCCCGCCGGGGGAGGCGCCGATGAACATCAGCACGACGATGGCCATCAGCGTGGGCTCGCGCATCGCGCCGATGTCCACCGTGTTGAAGCCGGCGGTGCGCGGCGTCACCGCCTGGAAGAACGCCGCCAGGACCTTGCCCGGCCAGGAGAGCCCCCCGAGGGTCTCCGCGTTGCCGAACTCAAAGAGAAGGACGGCCCCCGTGCCGATCCCGATCAGCCCCAGCGTGGTGGCCAGGACGATCTTCGAGTGCAGGGTGAGGCGGCGCAGGCCGTCTGACAGATCCACCAGCACCCCGAAGCCCAGTCCCCCGAGGATGAGGAGGACGGCGACGATGAGGTTCACCGGGACGTCGGTCACATACCCGGTCAGGCTCGCGAAGTTGGTGATGTCGAAGCCGGCGTTGTTGAAGGCGGAGACGGCGTGGAAGACGCCCCAGTAGGCGCCGCGCAGGCCCAGCTCCGGGATCCAGCGCACCGCCAGCAGCGCGGCCCCCGCCGCTTCGATGGCCAGCGTGACCAGGATGACGACCCGGGTGAAGCGCACCACCCCGCCGAGGGCGTAGAGGTTGTAACTCTCCGCCTGGACCACGCGCTCGCGCAGCCCGATGCGCCGGCCCACCAGGAGGGCCAGCAGCATGGAGGCGGTCATGTACCCGAACCCACCCACCTGGATCAGCAGCAGGATGACCAGCTGCCCGAAGAGGGAGAAGTGCGTGGCGGTGTCGAGGACGACCAGCCCCGCGACGCAGGTGGCCGAGGTCGCCGTGAAGAGCGCGTCCAGGAGCGGCGTGGGACGGCCGTCCGCAGCGGCCGCCGGCAGCGAGAGGAGCACCGCCCCGACGACGATGATCGAGGCGAACCCCACCAGGACCGTCTGCGCCGGCGAGAGGGTGGGCCGGCGGAGTCCGGCGCGTTGGGGAAGCGTAGAAACCCGAGCCATCTCCCGGCCCGGCAGCCGGCCTAACGGCCGAGGCTGGCCTTCGCCTGCTCCACCAGAGCGTCGAAGGCCGCCGGATCCTCGACGGCGAGTTCCGCCAGGACCTTCCGGTTGACGGTGATGCCGGCCTTGCGCAGCCCGGCGATCAGGCGGCTGTACGGCACCCCGCTGCCCCGGGCGGCGGCGTTAATCCGGGCGATCCACAGCCGGCGGAATTGCCGCTTGCGCAGCCGGCGGTCCCGGTAGGCGCTGGCCAGGGCGCGCAGCACGTACTGGTTGGCGATCCGGAACCAGCGGGACTTGGCCCCGTAGTACCCTTTGGCCAGCCGGAGGATTTTCTTATGGCGGCGTCGCGAGACGACGCCGCGCTTCACGCGTGCCATGGTCGGTCACTCCCTCTTCACCCCACCCCACAGGTTCACTTCGGGAACTTGTGGGGACCCCGGGGCACCCCAAGTGACGAGTACTTGGTTACGCCCCCAGGAGGCGGCGCACCTTGGCCGCGTCCGCGGGGTGCACGGCCACGCGCCGGCCCAGATCCCGGCGGCGCTTGGGCCGCTTCTTCACCATGAGATGCCCTGCCTGCTGGCGCCCGCGGACCAGTCGCCCGCCACCGGTGCGGCCGATGCGCTTGGCCGTGCCCTGATGCGTCCTCTTTCCCTTCCCCACGTCCTCACCCCCGGTCCCGGCTCACGGAGCCCGGGTCTCAGGTCCGCTTCGGCGACAGGACCATGATCATGTTCCGTCCTTCCAGGCGCGGGGGCGACTCCACGGTGCCGACGTCGGCGATCAGCTCGGCCAGGCGCTTCAACAGCAACTCCCCCACCTTGGGGTAGGCCATCTGCCGTCCCCGGAACCACACGGCCACGCGCACCTTGTTCCCGTCCTTGAGGAACTCGTAGACGGCATTCGCCTTCACCTTGAAGTCGTGCTGGCCGATGTTGGGGGAGAACCGCATCCCCTTCAGGTCGCCGCCCCGTTGTTTGCGGTGGGCCTGCCGGTCCCGCTTGGCCTGCTCGTACTTGTACCGCCCGTAGTCCATGATCTTGACCACGGGCGGGTTGGCCGTCGGCGCGACCTCCACCAGGTCCAGCAGGGCTTCCTGCGCGCGCTGCAGCGCCGCCGTCGTCGGCAGCACGCCGAGCTGTTCTCCGTCCGGACCGATCACCCGGACTTCGCGTGCCCGGATGCGGTCATTGATGCGCGGCTGTTTGTCGATACGCTCGCCCCCTTGTGCGGTCCTGAAAAGATTGAGGGGATGGCCTCGCCATCCCCTCCTTCAACACTCGCACAATGCGATGACCCTGGCGGCGCGGGCCCCAGGGTGAGAAGCGGACGGCTTCTGCTTGACGATCCTTTTCAGACCGGAGGCGAGTATAGCACTCCGGCCTGAGCGGGTCAATCGCATCCGCCGACGGCGGTGATCAGTTGGGGTGCCCCGGGGGTCCCCCGCAACGTCCCGCAGGAGAAGCTCTGGGGTGAGGTTAGAAGAAAGAGCACTGCTGGTGTGCAGTGCTCTTCTCACATCCGGTGCCGCGATCCTCGCGGCGACTCCGGCTGTTACCTCTTCTTCTTCTTGGCCGCCTTCTTCTTCTTCATCCAGAGCCTCCTCCTTTCGAGTACGTCGAGTTACTGAGATGGATGATTCTCGCTCGATCACGATTTTCCTGCTGTCAGGGGCATCACATGATGAAATGCATCGACCGCGCGGTCGATCTCCGCGTCGCCGATGTGTCGGTGGGTGACCAGGCGGATCGCGGTGCGATCCAGTCCGTGCGCGAGGACGTGATGCGCGGCCAACCGATCGACGACGGCCGGCGCGTCGTCCACCTCGAGGATGACGATGTTGGTCTGCACCGTGGTCAGATCGACTCGCACCCCGGGGATCTCCGCCAGCCGCTGCGCGAGGGCGCGGGCGCGGCGGTGGTCCTCGGCGAGCCGGTCGATCATCGTCTCCAGCGCGACGATGCCGGCGGCGGCGACGACGCCGGCCTGGCGCATCGCTCCTCCCAGCATCTGCCGCGCGCGGCGGGCGCGGGCGATGAAGGCCGCCTCGCCCGCAAGCAGCGAACCCACCGGCGCCGACAGCCCCTTGCTCACGCAGAACATGACCGAGTCCGCGTCGCGCGTCAGGTCCCGGGCGTCGGCGCCCAGGGCGACGGCGGCGTTGAAGATGCGGGCCCCGTCGAGGTGAACGCGCAAGCCGTGGCGGTGCCCCGCCGCGCACACCTCCGCCTGCTGGGCCGGCGTCATCACCGCCCCTCCGGCGCGGTTGTGCGTGTTCTCCAGGCAGAGCAGGCGCGTGGGGGCGAAGTGGACGTTGGGCGTTCGCACCACCGCCTCCACCTGCGCGGCGGAGATCGCTCCCCGCTCGGCGAGCACGGGCCGCGGGATGACCCCGGCGACGGCGGACATCCCGCCGGATTCGGTGAGGTAGGTGTGGGCGCGCGCCTCCACGATGATCTCATCGCCGCGCTGGGTGTGGCTCAGCACCGCGGCCAGGTTGGCCATCGTGCCGCTGGGCAGGAAGAGCGCCGCTTCCTTGCCCAGGCGCTCCGCGGCCAGCTCCTCCAGCCGCCGGACGGTGGGGTCCTCGCCGTACTGATCGTCGCCCACCTCGGCGCGCCGCATCGCCTCGCGCATCGCCTCGGTGGGGCTGGTGACGGTATCGCTGCGCAGGTCGACGAGAGGCGTCATCCCTCATCCCCCGGCAGGGCGCGGGCGGCCTGGTAGAGAGCGATCCCCCGTCCGGCCATCACCGAGGCCACGTAGGCGAGCAGGAACAACAGCAGCCACTTCCCCAGGGCCACCAGGAAGGTCGTCTCGAAGGGCCGCCCCTCCTGCTCCCCGCCGGGCCGGGTGAGCAGATCCACCCGTACGAACTCATCGAACCCTCGTACGAAGACGAAGACGAGCAGCCCGATGCCCAGCACGAAGACGGCCAGCCCCAGCCACTTGCCGGCGGGGTCGCCGCCGTCACGACGCGTGATCATCGCGGACCTCCTCGAACCCAACTGATGAATTTCAGCGATCACACCCGCGCCTGCGCCAGCGCCGTCGCGCAGAGGCAGGTGCGCTCGCGCGGGATCGCGGGGATGACCCGCAGGATCAGATCGCGCAGCCGGTCCAGGTTGGCGCGGAAGATCCGGACGACCTCCGCGGCTGTCACCGGGGCGACGCCCGGGGACGCTTCCACGCCGACGTCGTAGTCGGTGATCAGGGAGATGTTCGCGTAGCAGATCTCCAGTTCTCGGGCCAGCGGTGCCTCGGGGTACTGGGTCATAGTGATGACCTCCCAGCCCTGGGCGCGGTACGAGAGGCTCTCCGCGCGCGTCGAAAACCGCGGCCCCTGGATGACGACCACCGTGCCGTGGTCGTGCAGCGGCAGCTCCATCGCGCGTCCGCTCTTAATGATCAGGGTGTGAAGTGTGGAGCAATACGGCTGGGCCATGGAGACGTGCGTCACCTCCGGCCCGTCGTAGAAGGTGTCCGCCCGCCCGTTGGTGCGGTCTACGTACTGGTCGCAGATGACGAAGTCCCCCGGGCGCACCTCCGGCTGCAGGCTGCCGGCGGCGCAGGGGCCGAGGAGACGTGTGACCCCGAGCGCGCGCATCGCCGCCACGTTCGCCCGGTAGTTGATCCGGTGGGGCGGGATGGTGTGGCGGCGCCCGTGGCGCGGCAGAAAGGCGACACGCCGCCCCCCCACCTCGCCGAGGGTGATGCGGTCACTCGGCGGCCCGTAAGGTGTTTCCACCTCGACCTCTTCCGCGCCGGCCAGCAACTCGTAGAATCCCGATCCGCCGAACACGCCGATCTCGGCCTCAGCCATGCTGCTCCTCTTCGGCGGCTCCGCGCGGGCCGCCTGCCGCGAGAGCGGCGAGCGCGGGCACGGCGCGTCCGGCGTTGTCCCGGATGACCGCGGAAGCGTCGCCATCGTAGGGGGTGGGCTCCCGATTGACAATGACGAGCCGGCCGCCGTGATCGAGGACGGCCTGCGGCAATTCGGCGGCGGGCCTGACGGTCAGGGAGGAGCCGACCACGAGCAGGAGGTCGGCCTCGCGGCAGAGGGCGTCGGCCTCGGCGAAGATCTCGAGGGAGAGCACCTCCCCAAACAGCACGACGTCCGGCTTCAGCGGTCCGGCGCAGACGGAACAGCGTGGCATCCGCTCCGCCGCCAGCGCGTCCGTGAAGGCCGCGATATCCGCACGCTCCCCGCAGTCGGGGCAGGCGGCGCGGCGCAGGGTCCCGTGCAGTTCCAGGACGCGCCGCGATCCCGCGGCCTGGTGCAACCCGTCGACGTTCTGCGTGATCACCGCCCGGAGCCGGCCGACGCGTTCGAGATCCGCCAGCACCCGGTGCGCGGGGTTGGGGCGCGCCCCGCCGAGCCGCGACAGCCGTTCCTGATAGAAGGCATAAAACCCCGCCGGATCGCGCCGGAAGGCGGCCAGGCTGGCCACGCGCATCGGGTCGACCCCGGCCCACAGCCCGCCCGGTGAACGGAAGTCGGGCAGGCCGGATTCGGTGGACACCCCGGCCCCGGTCAGGGCGACGGCGCGCGCCGCGCCGCGCAGGAGGGCGGCCGCGGTCTCCAGGCTCACGGCAAGTCGGCCAGATCGCCCCCGTCCGAGTATCTCCAGGGGCGGGTGGGGCCGACGGTGATCCCGGGTCGTCCCGTCAGCGCCGGGGCCAGGGATTCGCTCACCCACAGTCGCTCCAGATGCAGGGTGTTGGGGATGCGCACCAGGCGCGCCTCCGCGGGCCGCTCCAGCCCCGCGGTGCGCAGAGCGATCTGGATCGCCGCCCGGTCGGTGGGCGCGATCACCGGCAGAGCCACGCGCTCCGGCAGCGAGGAGGTGACGGCGTTGAGGTAGGTGGCGTCCAGGTCGATGGCGCCGGCCAGCCTGGCCGTGATGACGTCGGCCAGCCCCACCCCCTGCGCGTTCCCCTCGCTGGCCGCCGCCAGCCGCAGGACGGCGATGCGGCGGAAGCGGGGCCGGGGGGGATCGGGAATCTGAGGATGGCGCCACCGGCCGATGATGTTGACGTCCATCCCGGTGCCGCTGTAGTTCTTCCCCATCTCATCCACCACGAGCACGTCGGCCTCCTCAACGGGCAGCCGCGGCATCCACTCCTGGGCCTGCGCATAGAGCGCCGGCTCCCGCTCCGGGATCTCGTCGGGAGCGAGGACCTCCACGGCCGCGGTCTCATCGTAGGCGTTCTCCAGCAGGGCCACCCCCGCCACGACGCGGCCCGTGGCCAGCAGTCCGGCCGCCACCTCGCCAATCGCCCGCGCCATGTGCTCGGCTCCCAGGCGGTGCGCCTGCTCCGCGCCCGGGGCCTTGCCCAGTCCCACCGCCATCATCTTCATCAGCCCGCTGCCGAAATCGCTCTGGAAGGCGGTGTGCGGCTTGATCCGGTTGACCACCACGAGGCCGTCGCAGGCGGCGGCGTTCTGGTCCAGGTAGATGGCGAAGCCGCCGGGCGTGCGGCCGACCTCGGTGACCTCCATCGCGCTGAGGATGGGCGCCCCGATCGCCTCCGCCGTGATGCCCAGGTGCGCCAGCACCCGGCGCTGCCCCTCCGCCGTGCCGCCGCCGTGGCTGCCCATCGCCGCCACGATCACCGGCTCCGCCCCCGCATCAGAGAGCGCGGCCACCGCGCCCCGCAGCGCCGGGACGATGTCGCGAATCCCGCGGCTGCCCGCCGTCACCGCGATGCGCCGTCCGCGCACCTGGGGGCGCAACCGGCGCAGCCCGTCCCGGACGGCGACGGCGACATCCTCGAGGCGGGGCCGGGGGAAGCTCTGCGTCACCTCCACCAGCGGAGGCAGCGGGAGGTCGATCCCCGGCGGCGGGGCGGTGGGGAGGCGGAGCTCAGAAGGCCTGCTCAAAGAGGTGGACGATGTCCTCCCGCCGGGTCAGCCGGGGATTCACGGCGATGTTGCCGCTCTTCATCGAGTCGTCGGCCAGCGCCGGCATGGCGTCCCGGGTCACCCCCACATCGCGCAATCGCTCCGGGATCCCAATGTCGGCGTTCAACTGCCGGACCGCTTCCACCGCGACCTCCGAGGCCGCCCGCGGCGGCAGGCCCTCCGTCGGCTCGCCGAGGGCCGCGGCGATCTGCGGATAGGTCGTGGTGCAGGCGATGAGGTTCCATTCCATCACGTAGGGGAGCAGGAGACCGGTGGCCACGCCGTGCGGGACGTCGAAGTGCGCGCCCAGCGGCAGGGCCATCGCGTGGACGTTCCCCAGTCGCGTGCGCGTGAACGCCAGCGCAGCGATCGTACTGCCCAGGAGCATCTGATAGCGCGCCTCCAGGTCGCGCCCGTGCGCGTAGGCGGTGCGCAGGGAGCGGCCGATCAGCCGGATGGATTCCAGGGCGAGGGACTTGGCCAGCGGGTTGACCACGGTGTTGATGTAGCACTCGATCCCGTGCACCAGCGCGTCGATCCCCGTCGCCGCCGTAAGCGGCTGGGGCATCGACAGGGTGAGCAGCGGATCGCACACCGCGGCGGCCGGCAGGATGTGCGGGCTGCCGATGACCATCTTCACCTTGCGCGCCCGGTCCGTGATGATGGCGAACACCGTGACCTCGCTCCCCGTTCCCGCGGTCGTCGGCACCGCGACGACCGGCACGGTAGGCCCCGGGACCTTGCCCACGCCTTCGTAGTCGCGCACCGCGCCCCCGTAGGAGACCAGGGCGGCGGCGACCTTGGCCACATCCATGGCGCTGCCCCCGCCGGCGGCCACCAGACAGTCGCAGTCGGCGCGCCGGTAGGCTGCGGCCGCCCGCTCCACCGTTTCGCTGCTGGGGTTAGGCTCCACGTCGCTGAAGGTCTCGACGCCGGCGACCACCGGCGCCAGCGCGTCGACCACCTGTTGGAGGATGCCCGAGGCGGCGATGCCCGGATCGGTCACCACCAGCGGCCGCCGTCCCAGCGGCCCCACCACCTGGGCGAGTTGCCTCAGCGCGCCGGCGCCGAAGGTGATGGTAGTGGGCGCCTGAAAGGTGAAGATCTCCGTCAGTGTATCCATACCGCCCTCCTGCCTCCAACGCTCCCGGCATCCTTTTCGCTGAGGCGGCGTGAGCGCCTGCCTTCGCCCTGCCGTTCCTTCCCCATTGACATCGCCGGCGCCCCGCCGTTTCCTTCATAGCAGATGAGATCCGGGAGGTGAGGAGCCGTGCCGTCCCAGTTACGCATCTACACCATCAACCGCGGAAAACTGGACGACTTCGTGCAGGCCTGGAGCGCCGGCGTCTATCCGCTGCGCCGCCGGTTCGGGTACAGCATCGACGGGGCCTGGGTGATCCGCGAACGCAACGAGTTCGTCTGGATCCTCTCCTACGACGGTCCCGACGCGTGGGAAGCAAAGGAGGCCGCGTACTACCGCTCCTCGGAGCGCGTCAACATGGACCCCAACCCGGCGTCGCTGATCGCCCGCCCGGACCAGTGGTTCATCACGCCGGTGCGCCCGGACCGCTGACGGACAGTGCTCCCTCTTCCGCCGGCTCAGGCATCCGGCGCAGCGAGCGGACCGGGGAAAGCAGCACCCAGAGGAAGGCGAGCAGCCCGCCGGCCACGCCGACAGTGATCGCCGGCCGCAGCCCAAGGAGTTCACCGAGCGCTCCCCCGGCCAGGCTGCCCAGGGGGATCGTCCCCCACACCACAAAGCGCATAGTCGCGTTCATCCGCCCCTGCAGGCGCTGCGGCGTAATGGCCTGCCTGAGGCTGACC